>CAZLCT010000013.1:0-35853 GCA_964558015.1 uncultured bacterium
TGCCGTCAACTTCAAAAGTAATTGACCCGTCATTGTCCGCCGCCCCGCCGTGAATACATAACTCAGAAAACGGGTCATCCGTTCCAATACCAATATTACTGCTTTGGCAAGTGGCACCGCTAGGGTCGATCATACCGTCTTCTAATTCAGTTACACAATGAAGAAATGAAGGGAATGACAAATAGGAGATCAAGGTAAGTGAAAATATTAGGATTATTTTACTGCTTATTTTCATAATTATAGTATAGCCAATTTTGTATTTATAAACAATATTATAACACAACAAAACTAAAATATTTAACTAGATTTATATATCGTCAAAATACAAAACTTCTTTAAAAGGGACATATTAAAAAATAGCCACAGAGAGCACAGAGGCTTTCTCTGTACCCTCTCAAATTGTAATGTATTGCGGCAGAAGCCAATGCGGCTTACACGTTAATGAGGAGGAGAAAGAAACTATACTTAATGGCTTAAAAATTTCTTTCTCCTCCTCTTAAGCGTGTTCCCAGCTGCTTACATAACAAAGTTCTAAAGCAGCTGGCTGCCGCAATGTAAAGAGGAGCACACAAAAGTTATACCCTCTGTGTACTCTGTGGCAAAAAAATTTTTATTTATCCGTTTATGTTCAGGTTCGCAAATGTAATAATCTTTTATTTCAATTGTCTAAGCCGGCTCAGGTTCCCTGAAGCTTTTATATCGTGCTCGTTGAGTTCAATAATTTTCTCATAATACCCTTTGGCCCCCTCAACGTCCCCCCTCTCTTCTGCCCTCTGTGCAGAACGCTCTAAAGCTAAAATCTGAATTACATTGCGCAGTAAACCTTCCCACTTCTCTTTATGCTCGCCGCCTTTTGTTATTCTTTCGAGGTAATCTTTAACACTCTCGTAGCGATTATGGCGGTACAAAGTATCAATAATTTCCCTATATACATCGAAATTATATACACCGATTTTCAACAAATCATCAAATTCATTATTCAGCATTCCTATCCTGTCTTCTCCTGCCTCATAAATGCAAATTTGAGACCTCATGTCAAACTCTCTCTCCCTTAATGTATCTAACATTTCAGTTTCTTTCACAACATAAGAGAAAAATCCCTGGTCACTATAATATTCAATAAGCTCAAAATGTTTCTCTCTCTCATACACTAACTTATCAAGAGCGCGTTTATAATGCTCGCTCATTAACTCATAATCACCCTTCTTAAAACTATAATACCCGCGTAAATAATTCAACTCCCAGTCAAGCTTATCAATCTGTATGGCACGGTCAATCCTCTCTATAGCCTCTTCATATTCACCGAGCTCAAAAAGTGTTATTGCGAGCATCTTATGAACTTCGGCTTTACCTTCATGTTCATAAAGGGCTTGATCCAGCTTATCTCGCGCATCCTGCCACTTTTTTTCATTCACAAGACGTTTGGCATAAAACAGGGGATCCACCTCTTCTATACGCCTTGCCATTTCCTCTTCTAATGATTCATCTCCCAAAGCTTTATAAGTAGCATACAAATTATAATAGGCTCCGATGTATGAAGGGTCTATCTCAATAATTTTCTTAAAACTTTCTTCCGCTTTATTTAGATCACCAAGTTGATAATAAATAGCGCCCAGATTATTTAAGAAAAATACATTAAACGGGTCATAAACAAGTCCTTGCTCATACGCATTCAATGCCTTATCAGTTACGTTAAGTTCCTGATACAACTTGCCTAATTCAAACCACCGCCTGCTTTTGTATGGTAACCACTCCAGGGATCTTTCAAATCTTTCAATCGCTTTTGATGGATGTTTCATCTTGATATAATTTGTACCCGTTTTATACTCATAACTTGCAAAAAGTGTCTTGATTCCCACCACAAGAAAAAACGCAAGGCAAGGAACAATAATAAGAAAAATATAAGAAGGAATTTTAACGCAAAACCCCTTTCTTACCTGAAGCGTACCTAAAAGCCCGGCTATAACCCAGAAAACCAGGGATGATGAAGGAATTCGCAGGTTCGAACTAAAAAGTGCATTTGCGAGCATTGCAACAAGACTGATGAGAAGTCCGCTGTAAATTATTCTCACTTCGCGTTCTTCTTCCCGCTTTATTAATGTGTATGCCCCCCATATAAGTAATCCGATGAAACCGATGAAAAGAATTCCTCCAATAATTCCCCCTTCAACAAAAATTTGAAGAAATTCATTATGCACTTTAGCAAACCTAATACCCCTGGGGTAAACACTAAAGTCTTCTGCGCCGCGAAAACGAGGGTAGAAGATCCTAAAGTGCCCCATTCCGACTCCAATAAGAGGGTGTTTTAGGAACATTCGTACGGTATTCTTCCATACAACCGCACGCATTAAAATTGTCTGATGGCGGAATATCTCGTAGCGGCCGTGCTCAGGATTAATAATTTTTATTATTCCTTCGGTTGTCTTTATTTTAAACTGATGAGGCATAAAAAGATAACCAATAAAAATAATCACAAGCAACACGATGATAAAAACAATAATTCTTTTTTTAGTGAATAAACGATTTATTTTTCTCCTGTTAAAAAGCACAGCAAAAATTGTACAAAGAGTGAGTGCAATCCATGATGCCCGTGTCTTGGTAAGCAAAGTATAAAAGACTACAAAAAAAGACCCTAAGAAAAAAATAACTTTATAAAATTTATCTTTCTCCACCATAAAAAGAGTAAAGCCGACAGGTATAACCGGGATGAGATATTCAGCAAAAAAAGTAGGATGACCGAATGTTCCGATATAGGCAGTTCTTAAGGAACTTAAATCAATACCGTGGTTTATCCAGATGCTGTAAGCTATTGATATCAAGGATGTTACAAAAAGAGTTCTCAGGATATATATTATTTTTTTATTTTCCCGTACTGTTGCATTTATGAGAAAAACCAAAACAAAAAAACAAAACCAATAAGATACGTGTTCTACTGCTTCGTGATGATTTACCGTATAAAAAATAGACAGCGATGAAAAAAATATAAATATACCTAAAACTATTGTTGCAGGAGCCAGTTCCACATACTTAAAACCATTCTTTGCCAAACTCATCATCCAGATTAAAAAAAAGATGCAAATAATCAAATTACTCGCAACAACTTTTATTATCCCGTAGGTATCGTGGGTAAGGGGTGAGAAAATAAGGGGTACGATAAAAACAAGCAAGGAAAATCCTATCCAGAAATGATTCGTTCGGCTAGTCATTAAAAAATAAGGTCAATTTTTTATTTTTTTAAGTAGAAAGTTGCAATTAGATAATATATCGCGTACTTGTATAATGATGTATTGAGGTTGAGTTAAACGTTGAAGGTTTGCGTAGCTCGAAACGTCGTTCGTTGAATGGTTGCGAAATTTGCATAAAACATGCTAATCTTAAATAGCGTACATAAACGCAACCGCAAGACGAAATACGATTCCAGCTACGCAACCGCAACCGAATAACGAAAAACAGAATATAAACACATCTTTACAAATATACAAATAACACACAAAAAACTAACTATTCCTAGATTTATGTAGTCTAATGCAGGTACTACATAAATTTTCTTAATTTACTCATGGTTTTCGTGCCGACTATGCCATCGACCTTCAAACCACATAAACGCTGGAAATTAAACACTGCCTGTAGAGTCTTAATTCCAAATTTGCCGTCAATTTTACCAGGATTACATCCAGCACGATGCAACGCCCTTTGTATCTGTTTTGTTGCGGTCTTTCCGTGTAACTTTTTGTTTATGAAAACTATCTGTGAATTGTCTCTACCAAATACATAATCAAGTAGTGAGCGTGTATCAGCCCACATTCTCCTACTATTTAAAACACAAACCACCATTTTTCTACTGCCATATGTTGCGTAACCTATATAACAACGACCAGCAGCACATGTATAGCCAGTTTTCCCTATTACTTTTTTCGAATATCTCCACAGAAGTTTATTATGGTTTCTCAAACGTATCCTCTTGCCATTTGGTCTGCGAATTGTATGTACTTTACTTCCCATTGCCTTTCTAATGAATGGATATCGCGCAGCTTCCTTCATAATTTTTGCAAGGTCATAAGCAGTACTATACTGCCCTTTACCAGGCAGTCCCGATGCATTAATAAAATGTGTTTTTCGAGCACCTAGAGAGCGGGCACGTTTATTCATTAATTGTACAAACTTCCATTCGCTACCTGCCACTGCTTCCGAAAGACACACAGCAGCATCATTGCCAGAATTTAACAACATTGCATAAAGGAGATCTTTAACAGAATAATATTCGCCTTGCCTTAAATATACTTTACTTGGCTGCGAAAGTGATGCTTTTCTGCTTACACGCACCTTTCTATTTAATTTAAGGCGGTCAAGAACTACTATTGCTGTCATAATTTTAGTTAAACTGGCAGGAGGGCGCTTTGTATAAATATTTTTTGAATAAACAATTTTTCCTTCAACTACATCATATAGTATTGCAGACCGGGCAGAAATATTAGGCTTTGTAGAACGAGCATAACAAACGTCGATATTAATAATACTTACACAAAAGAATACAATGCCTATAATTATTGAACTAAATTTTTTCATAAATATAACAATACTATTGTGGATAAAAAAGTATTACTAATTAATTTTAACGGCATTTTTTATACAGTTCTTTAATTGTTATATTATTTCTAATCCATTATTTATAAATAACTTATAAACTACTTTTCGGTTTTTTACAACGATAAATGTATAATCAAAAATGCGCGAGGCGGGACTTGAACCCACATAGTCTTACGACCGCCAGCCCCTCAAGCTGGTGTGTCTGCCAATTCCACCACTCGCGCATAAAGAACTTCAAATATTATAAAATTAATTTATCAAGCCGCCTTCTACCTGTTGAACTTTTATAAAATCGTTCCTGCTTCATTGCCTCTGATCGACTAGAAAACTCTTCTTGATATACTAATCTCCAAGGTCTATGTCCCTTTGTATAACGTTGCTTTCCTAAATTATGTTCTTTTAGTCTCCTCTCAATATTTTCTGTGCTTCCAACATATCTAATGTTATCTTTGATACTTTTAATAACATATACATAATAGCTCATGATTCACTAAAATTAAGGGACTTTCCGCCATAGGATATGGCGGACTCGCCACTACACAGGAAGTGTATGCATGGCAAATCCATCTCATATTCCTATTATTAATGTAATAAAATTGCCATGCCGAGTGGCGAGGAACCCACATAGTCTTACGACCGCCAGCCCCTCAAGCTGGTGTGTCTGCCAATTCCACCACTCGCGCATAAAGAATATCATAAAATATCTTATTTAATAAATACGGTCAAAAAAATATATAATTTTTTATTTTAATAAAAGAAAATTTACTTCGCAAGTAGAAAAATAATAAAAGAATTATATCTTAATCATTTTGTTAAAAGAAATATAACATTCGATGCAAAAAGATTTGGGCAAAAGTACACTTTTCTTTTTCTTGATAACGGGATGATCTTAAGTATAGAAATATTCTTAAGTCTACAATATTCTCTAAAATCTTTTATACTCAAAAAGTGTACATTTGGTGTATCATACCAGCGATAAGGCAAAGATTTAGTAACAGGAACCTTTCCCATGAAATACAAGGAAAATCTAGCCGTTATAAATGCAAAATTTGGGAATCCAACTATAATTTTTTTACCAACACGCAATGCCTCCTGCATCACATAATCAACATTTTTTGTCTCCTGCATACTTTGATTCAATATAACATAGTCAAAAGATTTATCAGGGTATTCTGTCAATCCTCGTTCAATATCACCATGGAATACACTTATTCCATTTTCAACACATTTATAAATAGCTTCCTCATTCAATTCTATACCCTGCCCTTTAGTGCCCTTTAACTTTGATAGGAGCAGTAAAAGTTCTCCTGAACCACATCCAAGATCGAGTACAGTTGAATTGGCCTCAACAATATCACATATAGCACGATAATCAAATGGTATAGAATATTTCATTGTTTTAAACTCTAAATTTATATGTTAAATCATCTGCGGACAATCACTATCTACTGTTTCCTGCGGTCAATTTTAAATAGAACAAAATCTTAGTTGCTCTTCTTCCCCTTAACAGGATAAACGTTACGAAGAAAATGTTTAATAAGTCTTGTCTGTTCATCAATCTCAAGCAAAAAAGCATCATGCCCATAATTTGATCTAATTTCGCAATATGTGGTATCTACATGGTGCATCCTTAGCTGGCGTACAATCTCTAGGGATTGATACTTAGGATATAACCAATCTGAGTGAAATGCGATGATTAAAAACTTGGTATTAATTTTTTTACCAGACGGAATTAACTTATTACCTGAAAGATCAAAATAATCCATGGCTTTTGTAATATACAGATATGAATTAGCATCAAATCTTTCAACAAAATCATCACTACGATGTCTAAGATATCCTTCTACTTCAAACTCAGGTTTAAACGAAAAACTATATTTATCATCTTTAAGACGACGTGAAAACTTACCCTCCATTGATTGATCGCTCATATAAGTAATATGACCAATCATACGGGCTACCGATAGTCCTTTTTGAGGCTGACCATGCTCATAATAATGTCCCCCTCTCCAATCTGAATCAGCCATAACTGCCTGCCTTCCAACCTCATCAAACGCTATCTGTTGAGGTGAATGTTTCACAGCAGCTGCAATAGGAATTGCGCTCAGCACTTTGTCTGGATAAGAAGCAACCCACTGCAAGACCTGCATACCACCCATAGAACCTCCGGCAACACACAATAATCTATCAATACCTAAATGCTTTAAAAGATATGCCTGTGCTTTGACCATGTCAGCAATTGTAACAACCGGGAAATCTAACGCATAAGGCTTGCCCGTTTTGGGATTTACAGATGAGGGGCCAGTACTGCCTTTACATCCACCAATTACATTCGAGCATATAACAAAATATTTATTAGTATCAAATGCTTTTCCCTCACCAATCATAGAATCCCACCAGCCGGGCTTTTTATCATTCTTAGTGTGTAATCCAGCTGCATGTGCATCCCCAGAAAAAGCATGACAAATCAGTATAGCATTGTTTTTTTCCTTATTAAGCTTTCCGTAAGTTTCGTAAGCAAGGGTGATAGGACCTAATTTTCTTTTAGATTCTAATACTAAACTTTGCGGTGGTTCAGCAAAAGTATAATATTGTGTTCTAACTATTCCGATATTTCTGTCCTTCATTATACAATCTCCTAAATAACACACGAAATAGCACTAATAAAAATCACTAATTTCACAAAAATAAGAAAATTACTAAAATTATTTTTCGTGTAATTTTGTGTTTTTATTTAGTGTTATTTACAAGCTTTTTTCAATGCCTGCTCAATATCAGCAATAATATCATCAACATGTTCAAGACCAATAGAAAGACGGATAAAATCAGGAGTAACCCCCACCTCAATCTGTTCTTTGGCCGAAAGCTGTTGATGTGTTGTTGTAGCAGGATGTATTGCAAGGGTTTTGGCATCACCAATATTTGCAAGATGTGATATGAGTTCAAGTGAATTAATAAATTTTTTACCTGCCTCCACACCTCCTTTAATACCAAAACCAATAATGGCACCGGCCCCTTTAGGTAAATATTTTTTTGCATTTTTATATTCAGGACTCGAATCGAGACCTGGATAATTAATCCATGAGACATGGGAATGTTTCTCAAGAAATTGAGCAACCTTAAGAGCATTCTCTGCATGCCGGGGCATTCTTAAATGTAAAGTTTCTAGTCCTTGCAAGAAAAGAAAAGCATTGAATGGTGAAAGTGCAGGACCTAAATCTCTTAAAAGAGTAACTCGTGCTTTTACAATATATGCAATGTTACCCTTTTCTTTCAAATCCTCAACAAAATTAAATCCATGATAACTTGGATCAGGCTCTGATATTATTGAAAACTTAGGGTTTTTCCAGTCAAATTTTCCTGAATCAATAATAAGTCCACCTATTGAAGTACCATGACCACCTATAAACTTTGTTGCAGAATAAACAACAATGTCCACACCATGATCAATCGGACGCAAAAGATACGGTGAGACTGTATTGTCCAATATAAATGGAATACCATTTTTATGAGCTATATCTGCCAAAGCTTCCAAGTCTGTAACATTTAGTTTTGGATTACCTATTGATTCTGCATATATCGCTTTTGTCTTTGATGTAATTGCTTCATTGAATGAATCAAGGTTCCCTGCATCTACAAACCTCACCTTTATTCCCAACCGGCTAAATGTATACCGTAAAAGAGTATATGTGCCTCCGTATAAATTATTTGCCGAAACTATCTCATCACCTGCCTGTGCTATATTAAGAAGGCTGATTGTTATAGCGGACTGACCACTGGCAACAGCAAGTGCTCCAACACCACCTTCAAGAAGAGCCATCCTATTCTCAAGTACCGCTGTTGTTGGATTACCGATACGTGTATATATATTACCAAATTTTTTAAGTGAAAAAAGATCGGCTGCAGTCTGAGTATCCTTAAATTTATAAGATGTTGTTTGATATATAGGTACAGACTGTGCCCCCGTAGCAGGATCAGCTTCCTGCCCACCATGAAGAGCTAGGGTTTCAATTTTTAACCTTTTATCTATATTAGTCATAATATGCCCCCAAATTTGGGTTAACTACATTAATAAATCCTCTTTATTATGCTCAAAAAATACGCTTTTAACAATAGAAATTTTCAAATATTTACCCCCCCTGGGGGGTAAACAAAAAATCTAGAAAAATATAATATATTTATCTTATTGAGGGTAATCCTACCGTAGGTTTTAGGACTTACTTGAGGGTTTCACAAATAAAAGTGGAAATATAATATCACTTAAACAACATGGTAACCATACCGCAAGAAATATAAAGACGAATATTGCAATATAAACATACCACTCTATAGATTGCCCTAAAGCCAAAATAATATGAAAGAGTGATGCCCAGGTACTTAATAAAACATGGCCGGTATGAGGAAATTTAGTCGAAGGCCTAAAATATGCGATAGCCACTCCTATTACCGCTAGTGGATTAACAAGCCACCATGCTTCAATAAATCCGATATGAATACCTCTGTTGGGAAGGCCTAGCAAAATTTCTCCAACAAAAGGAATAATTGAATCACTTAATGTAGCTATTCCGATAGAGCCGACATAACCGATTACTAGTAATATCCAAATATTACACTGCCTCTTATCCTTACTACACTTATGAAGCTCATACATAGATGCAGTTGCAATAGCACTTAAGACAACATGAAAAGGATGAAGTATATAAAATATATTATATGAAACAGAAGAAGGAATTTTTTGAAAAATAAACATAATAACAACACCCGTAATACATCCAAAAAATGTAAACGGTGCATGATGTTTTAGCTCTTCATAAATGTGTTTAATCATATAATAACAAAAATTAATTAAAAAGTTAGCTGGGGTACTAGCCCTAAACCAGATCATAGATCGGTTCAGGGCATGAGTCTTGCCGTGAACCGATCTTCGATCTGGTTCACGGCTGTTGTGCTCCCATCATACAATAAACTAGTTTAAAAATCTTATTTAGTTATCCTTGTCTATACTTAATTAATGTATCATGTAACATTAATCTTAATGTTTTTTTACCTTTAGTTGTCTTAAAATACTTCTCTCGGCGTAATGCATCTTCTTTTTCAGTAAATGCTTCATAAAATATTAGAATATGATCTTGATATCTCTTAGTTGTATGAACTTTACCCTCTCTGTGCTCTTTAAGTCTTCTTTCTAAATTATTAGTATATCCTATATAAAATTTCGACCGTTTACATGACCATAAAATATATACGTAATACATAAATCTCATTCATTATTCTTACTTTTCAAACAAATCTAGCACTGAACTAGAACTATATTCTTTAGCTGGGGTACTAGGATTCGAACCTAGACAAACAGATCCAGAATCTGTCGTGCTCCCATTACACAATACCCCAGTATAAGTCAAATAGCGAATCATATATAAAAAACCTGACAAACAGATCCAGCCCTGAACTAGAACTTCGTTCAGTTCAGGGCACGAATCTCGCCGTGAACCGATCTTTGATCTGGTTCACGGCTGTCGTGCTCCCATTACACAATACCCCAGTATAAACGTATTAAAGATTATACAGAAAAAACCATATTTTTCAAGAGAAGTACCTAATCCGAATCAACCCGGGGGCCAGTGCATTCTGCGTCCTGCAAGCAAATGAAGATGTATATGAAATACAGCCTGCCCAGCAAGTACACCATTATTAAAAACTAACCGATAACTACTCTCTTTTACATTTTTCTCTTGAGCTATTTTTTTTGCTGCAAAAATAATTTTCCCAACTAATTCGATATCCTCTTCTTCAAGTTCATCAATTCTAGATATGTGTTTTTTAGGAACAATCAATATATGCTCGGGGGCTTTAGGATCAATATCGTAAAACGCAAATAAAGAATCATCTTCATATACTTTGTTGGAGGGAATATCCCCGCTAATAATTTTGCAAAAAAGGCATTCCTTCTCACTCATAATTTGACCTCCGTATTTAAATCTTATACCATACAAAATTTTTTATCAAATATGTTTAATATTATCAAAATTATCAACTACATATTTTAATCGTAAAAGTACCTTGTCCTTACCCAATAAACTCATTACATCAAATACTCCGGGGCTTGCACTTTTTCCTGTAATAGAAACCCGTATAGGATGAATTAGTTTAGCTGCTTTAATTCCCAACTCCTCAGCTAAAGAACGTACAAAATGCTCTAATTTTTGCATATCATCAAACGATTCAAGTTGTTGTAAGACTTGGATTAACTTCATTAAATATTTTGGTATATTTTCATCACTTAAATATTTATTAACCGCATTAGTTTCAAATGACACACAATCATTAAAAAAATAATCAGCTCTTTCATAAAGATCAGAGAAGCATTCGATTCTTTCTTTATAAACCTTTAATAAACAGCATAGTTTTTCTTTATCATTTATGGTAGGTTCTTTGTCCTTATCTGAAAAATACAAAATGCCTCTAGAACAGTATTCTTCGACATTCATTTCCTTAAGATGAAGCGCATTAATATGATTTAACTTCTTTTCATCAAATACGGCATTAGTTTTACTTACCCCTTTTAGTGAGAATGAACGAATCAAATCCTTGAGCATGAAAAATTCTTTATTATCACTCGGACCCCATCCGAGCAATGCTAAGTAATTAAGTAATCCTTGCTCACAATAGCCACGCTCTCTGAATGCATTAAGAGATGTTGTACCATGGCGTTTTGAAAGCGGTGTACCATCATTACCAAAAATTAATGGAAGATGAGCATACTGTGGAATGTTAAAGCCAAGAGCTCGTGCAAGTAGTATCTGGCGCGGGGTATTTGAAATATGATCCTCACCTCGTATTACGTGAGTAATGCCCATATCGCCGTCATCAATCACACATGAAAATAACCATGTCGGAAAACCATCTGATTTTATAATGATAAAATCATCAAATTGTGAAGAATCAAATTCAATTTGTCCATATACATGGTCATAAAAAGATATTTTTCCTTTAGGTATTGAAAATTTTACTGCGGGTGTTTCTTTATCAACCTTATATGCTAATCCTTCCTCAACAAGCTTATTAGCATGCTTAAGATAGGTATTTATACGTTCACTTTGTTTAACAATTTCACCGTCCCAGTTTAGACCGAGCCACTTTAGTGAATCAATAATTTCTATTTCGTATTTTTCTTGAGAACGTTCTTTATCTGTGTCTTCGATACGAAGAAAAAATTTTCCTCCGCATTGTCTGACAAGAAGCCAATTAAAAAGAGCGGTCCTGATGCCACCAATATGAAGATGCCCGGTTGGAGAAGGGGCGAATCGAACAGAAATACACTCGTTATGCTCTGAAGTTAAATCCCTCATACAATGCCTTTTCATTCAACGGAATGTATTTATGTCGGTAAGGAGGTAAAATATCTTTCAACGCAGATACAACATCTTTGAGTTCAAGAAATGGACGTAATTTAAGCAAGGCACCAAGAGCAACCATATTGGCACCTTTAATATCGCCAATGTCACTTGCAATCTCAGTTGCAGGAATAACTTTAACAAATAAATCATTTCGAATAATATTATAATCGCACAATGAAGAATTGATAACAACACTACCGCCTGATTTGACCGATTCTTCAAATTTGATTATTGATGGCTTGTTCATCACAACAAGCGAATCAGGGGAAACAATCAATGGAGATGCTATTTCTTCAGAGGATACTTTAACCATACAATGAGCCGTTCCTCCCCTGACTTCAGCACCATACTTGGGTATCCAGGTAACATTTAATCCTGAAAGCATACCTGCCTGGGCAATGATTTTACCTAACATCATAATACCTTGCCCACCGAAACCAGCAACAATAATATTTTCAGATATTTTTTTCATACTTTCTTTTTAAAAATATGTTTTTTTATTGAACTTTTTTTCTTAACCGATACTTTTTCCTCTTCAGACTCAGGTTCTTTTATACGTCCTAATGGATAATAGGGAATCATATTATTTCTAACCCATTCAAGAGATTCACGTGGAGATACACGCCAGCATGTTGGACACATAGAAAGAACTTCAACTAGTGAAAACCCTAAATTATTGAGTTGTACCTGAAAAGCGTCATGAATTGCCTTTTTAGTTTTTGCAATGTCCTGAGGTGTATGAACAGCAGTACGAGCAAGAAATTTAACACCGGGAAGAACGCTTAACATTTCAGTAATACGTAGTGGGAAACCATCACGCTCGGCATCTCTGCCTAATGGAGTTGTTTCGGTACGTTGGCTTAAAATTGTTGTGGGTGCCATCTGACCATTTGTCATACCATAAACAGCATTATTAACAAAAATAACAGTGATTTTCTCACCGCGATTTGCTGCATGAACAAGTTCCGCTGTTCCAATAGCAGCTAAATCACCATCACCTTGATAAGTAAAAATCAATCTATCCGGCAATGTTCTTTTCATTCCAGTGGCAACAGCAGGAGGACGTCCATGGGGCGATTCAGTGACATCAAAATTAAAATATTCATAAGCAATTACAGCACACCCAACAGGAGCTACTGCTACGGTATTTTCTCTCATACCTAATTCATCAATAACTTCCGCGACTAACCGATGAACTATACCATGACCACAACCACCACAGAAATGCCACTCAGTTTGCTTTAAACTTTCTGGACGAGTATATAGCTTTACCATTATTTAAGGATCTCCTCTATTTTATCTAATATTTTGTCTTCCTCAGGAATGCCGCCTCCGGTTCTTCCAGTAAAATAAACTTTAGCCTCACCAGCAACAGCAAGCCTTACATCTTCTACCATCTGACCGGAACTCATCTCAACTACTAATATTTTACGTTTTCTGTCACTTATATTTTTAATAGTTGCATAAGGAAAAGGCCATAATGTTATAGGCCGAATCAATCCTACTCTTAATCCCCTTCTGCGTGCTTGCGTCATGACAGCTTTACAAATTCTAAATGTTGATCCGTAGGCAATTAAAATAAGTTCAGCATCATTAACATTTATTTCCTCTGCACGATTAAGTTCGATCTCAAGATTTCTGTATTTATCCTGTAACTTTGCATTCCATTCTTCAAGTTCTCCCTCACCAAGAAACAATGAACGTATTACCCTTGGCTCTCTACCTTTGCAGCCATTTAAAATATAATCCAGCTCTGGCCTTTTGTTAACTTCTTCTGGATTCATTTGTTTTATTATTAAGGGCTCCATCATCTGCCCAAGAATACCATCTCCGAGAATCATTACAGGATTTCTATATTTAGCAGCAATATCAAATGCCTCATAGGTCAAATTATATGCCTCCTGAACTGTTGCAGGGGCTAATACAATTAGATGATAATCACCGTGCCCCCCTCCCTTGGTAGCTTGAAAGTAGTCTGATTGTGCCGGTTTGATATCACCGAGGCCGGGACCGCCACGCATTACGTTTACAATAACTGCAGGAAGTTGACATGCAGCAAGATACGAAATGCCCTCCTGTTTTAAACTGATACCTGGGCTGGATGAAGACGTCATTGCACGCGCTCCTGTAACCAAAGCTCCAAAAACCATATTGATTGCTGCAATTTCGCTTTCAGACTGAATAAAAGTCCCGCCAACCTCAGGCATACGAGCGGCCATATAAGCACAAATTTCATTTTGAGGGGTTATAGGATAACCTGCATAGAAACGACAACCAGCTTGAATTGCTGCCTCAGCAATAGCTTCATTTCCCGTTGTTAATATTTTTTTATCAGCTATCATTATTATCTCTTCTTTTGTGCTTGTGTTGTTTTTGCCCTCTATGCCTGCCCTGCTGCTGTGCTCCGCCCTTAATTCTGTCTAGTCCGCTATCAATCAATTTAGAAATAGTATCCTCGACTTTTTGATATATAGGCCCACCTTTTTTAAGCATAACTTGGATACAAACTTCAGGACACACACGGGCACAAATCCCGCAAGCAATGCAAGCTTCAGGTCTAGAAAAAACAGCGTAATTAACACCGCGAATATTTATATCCCGTGAAATCTCAATACATTTTTTGGGACAATATATAATGCAATATTCGCATCCTTTACACTTATCTTTCTCAATTACTATTCTGCCTCGCACTTCAGATGTTTTCATATAACCCAAACCTTATTTTTATATCTGATTATTTATTCAAAATTTTCAACAAAATCGTTAAATTTTACAACAGAGGTTAAATAGAATACAGAGATTTTTAAAATTATTATGTTATAAGTATAAGAATTTTTTGCTATTAAATTCAGCACTCTATTCAATTTAGCTTTATTTAAAACTTTTCACGAACAATATCAAAATAACTGCGTTGAGAACTTGTTATAAAATGAAATGAATGTGGCGCCTTAACAATATTTACAACACTATTAGAAAAAACTTTTCTCTTCTCCTGCCCGTCAAATATGACAAAAGCATGGTCCGACTTTTTTTCGCATTCCAATCTTATCTCTATATGTGTATCAGACGGAACAACTACCGGCCTTGTTTGCAATGAATGCGGACAAACCGGTGTAATAATAATACCTTCTAAAGAAGGAAATAAAAAAGCCCCTCCTGAGGAGAGTGAATAAGCTGTAGAACCAGTTGGTGTTGCTACAATAACACCATCCCCGCCAAATTGTGTCACCGTATTATTATCAACCGATACAGTAATCGTTAAAAATCTTGTCACTCCTTCGCGACTAATAACAACATCATTTAATACTGAAAAGCATTCCTCCTCTCGGGATGAATTTTCCTTAACACAAGCAGACAGCATTAAACGTTCTTCAGTAATATACTTACCGCTAAAAATAAGCTCAAGCTCTTGAAAAACCTCATTTTCTTTAATATTTGTCAAAAAACCTAAACGTCCGGCATTTACTCCAACAACAGGAATAGATCTTTCTTTAATAATTGAAGCCAGTTTAAGAAGGCTTCCGTCACCACCTATACTAATAATTAAATCCAAATCTGAAAATTTATTACTAGAAATATCCTCCGTGATTTCACAAACCTTCTTTGCTTTTTTATTAAGCCATCCCGTTATATTTTTTGCAAGCTCAGATGATTTCTTTTTTTCTTTTGAATAAAATATGCCTATTGTTTGCATTTCTTAAATAAATTTTTAATTTCATCAGTAATTTTTTCTGCCGTGAGGTTGTATTTATTTAAAAGATATTCACGCGATCCATGCTCAATAAAATGATCGGGAAGAGCAAATATCTTTACCCCTACCTCATGCATATTTTTTAAATTAAAAAACTCCACAACAGCACTTCCAAAACCACCGCTTGCAATATGTTCTTCAATGGTCACAATCTTTTTAATATTCTTGGTAAGGCGAATTAATAAATCATGATCAAGCGGTTTTACAAAACGCATGTTACATAAAGTCGCTTCAATGTTTTCATGTTTCAAATTTGCTACAACGTCAAGTCCTGTCTTTACCATACTTCCTATTGTCAATATAAGAATATCGTCCCCTTCTACCAATACTTCTCCTTCTCCAATACTAAATCCTTTAGTTCGAACACTCATTTCTAAAGGAATGTAATCTTTAGGATATCTTATAGAAAATACACCGGGATAATTAACGCCTAGAGAAAGTAGTTCAAAAAGTTCACTCTCATCACAAGGGGATGAAACAACACTCCCAGGGATGTCGCGCATATAACTATAATCAAACACGCCATGATGTGTTGGCCCATCAGCCCCGACTAAACCGCTACGATCAAGGCAAAAAGTCACATTAGCACTCTGGAGTGCAACATCGTGTATTAACTGATCATATGCTCTTTGCAAGAAAGTAGAATAAATCGCACATACTGGTTTAAACCCATTACTTGCCAAAGCCCCTGCAAAAGTAACTGCATGTGCTTCAGCTATACCAACATCAAAAAAGCGATGAGGATACTTTTCCTGAAATTCTATAAGCCCAGTTCCTTCAGGCATGGCAGCTGTAATAGCAATAATTTTATTATCATTTTCAGCCAGCCTCATTAAAGAATTGGTAAAAGCCCTAGTATAGCTTATTTTTTTCGCAGAATCCTCTTGAGCTTTATCAACCACATTTATTGATTTACCTGTTGAAATATCAAATGGGGTAGCGCTATGATATTTGTGCGGACGTTCTTCAGCAAAATCGTATCCTTTTCCTTTCTTAGTAACAATGTGTAATATACATGATTGATCTAAACGTAATACATTCTTTAATGTATCAATTAATAAAGGTATATCATGACCATTAATAGGACCAAAATACCTTACGCCTAATTCTTCAAATACCATACCGGGAACTAATAAATTTTTAAGACCCTCTTCTATATGTCTAAGAAAATTCCTCAGTGCAGGAAAAGGTTTAACTGTTTTTTCGATTTCTGAACGAAGACGGTTATACAATGGTGCAGTAATAATTCTATTTAAATAACTACTCATAGCACCATTACTTTTGGAGATAGCCATCTCGTTATCGTTAAGGATAATGGTCATACTAGTCTTCATATGGCCTATGTTATTTAAGCCTTCATAAGAAAGCCCCCCTGTCAAAGAACCATCGCCGCATACTGCTACAATTTTGTCATCTGCACCTTTTAAATCACGAGCGACGGCAAGACCTAAAGCTTGTGAAATAGAAGTCGAAGCATGACCAACCGTAAAATGATCATGCGGACTTTCTTCTTTATTAGGAAATCCGCTAATCCCGTGAGTCTGGCGAATAGTGCTTAATTGATTTCTTCTTCCAGTTATTATTTTATGGGCATAGGATTGATGCCCAACATCCCACACTATTTTATCTTTGGGAGAATCTAAAAGGTAATGCAATGCAATAGTAAGTTCCACAACCCCCAGGTTAGTTGCTAAATGTCCTCCTGTTGAGGAAACAGTTTTAATAATAAGCTCACGAATCTCTTCTGCAATTATTGAGAGATCATTTATTGGAATCTTCTTTAAATCTGCGGGAGATTTAACCTTTTCTAATAATTTTACTCTTTGATGGTTCCTTTTTGATCTTTTTGTCATCCGTCTTTCCCCGATTAAGGACAAAATCTGCTATCTGCTTTAGGTGTATTGTTTTAGAATCTAAAGGCTTAAGCGCATTTTTTGCATTTTCTATAAGCTCAGCAGCCCGGTTAAATGCTTCCCTTTTACTCATGAATCGAACATAACCATTGCCGTCAATTATATCATCGATTACTTGAAAGGCAAAACCCAAATATTCACCATATTTTAAAATAGCTTTCTCTTGCCTCAAATTTGCCCGGCCGGCAATTGCGCCAATTAAACAACTTACAGCTATTAATTTTCCGGTCTTATTTACATTAATGTAATCAAGAACAGGAAATGTGATTTCTTTATTCTCAGAAAGTTTATCAACAACCTGACCGCCAATCATACCCAGTGTTCCTGATGCCTTTGTTAATTCGGATATAATTCTAATAGTTTTTCTATTAGCAGGTAGACGAGAAAGTAATTCAAAAGCATATGTTACCAATGCATCACCGGCAAGTAATGCAAAAGCTTCTCCGAACTTTTTATGACATGTTGGTTTTCCTCTCCGAAAGTCGTCATTATCCATACAAGGTAAATCATCATGTATAAGAGAAAAAGTATGTATTAATTCAATTGCCATAGCAGGTATCGAAACATCCTCCCTCTTACCACCACAGACTTCACAACAACAGATAGTAAGAATGGGGCGAATTCTTTTCCCGCCACTAAAAATCATATATCTCATACTTTCATGAATTAAAGCAGGATATGCTTTAGCATCAGGCAGAGCATCATCTAAACATTTATCAATATAATTAATATTTTTTCTAAAATATGCTTCAATCATGAGAATAACAAATCCTCGTTATCTTTATCTTCTAATGAGATTTTACGCTTGCCGCGCGCTTTCCCTTTAGAATTGGAATCTTTTACTTTTTGCTTTTCTTTCTTCTGGACATGTTCATCTTCAGCTAAAAAAGGTTCAGTTTCGAATTGCCCATCTGATTTTTTCATGAGGATTTCAATTTTTTTATCAGCCTCATTCAATCTTTTACTACAAAATTTTGAAAGAGCAATACCTTCTTCATACTTACTCAAAGCATCATCTAAGGAAAGATCGCCACTTTCCAGTTCTTCCACAATCTTTTCTAGCTTTTCGATTGCTTTTTCAAATTTCATTTTTTCCATATTCTTACCTCGTTTTCTATTTTCTTATTTTCAACACCTGAGAATCAAAAGAACCAACGTGAAGTTTTGTCTCAATAACATCACCAACCTTTAGTGGCTTAGTTTGGACAAGTGCCTGTTTTTTCCCTTTAATCATACTTATGCTATATCCACGTGATAGAATACCCAAAGGACTTAATGCATTTAATTTACCAATATAATTTTGAAAAGCTGCTCGCTGCTTGTTAGCGATAACTTTAATATAATTATTTAACTGACGTATTAATTCATCAAGTCGCTGTGAATACTGGTTTATTAGAGCTAACGGTTGGCGAAATGCATATCTATCAGCAAGTGATGTTAACCGCGCATGCAATTCATCAACTAAAGAATGAATTGACTTATCAAGATCCTGCTTACATAGTTTAATATGATCCTTCCAATCACTCTTTTCGACAACAACTAATTCAGCAGCTGCTGATGGTGTCGGTGCACGCATATCAGCGACAAAATCACTAATAGTAAAATCAATCTCATGTCCAACAGCAGAAATTACAGGAATCTTAGAACGAAATATAGCCCGTGCTACAATTTCTTCATTAAAAGCCCAAAGGTCCTCAAGACTTCCGCCCCCCCGGCCAACTATCAATACATCACACCTGGCATATTCATTGAATTCATCTACAGCGCGTGCTACTTGCTCACCTGCACCTTCACCCTGTACCTTCACAGAATTAATAATTATATGAACATTACTAAACCTTCTATTAACAATTTGAATTATATCACGTATAGCAGCTCCGGTTGGTGAGGTAACAACGCCGATCACACGGGGAAAAACAGGCAATTCCTTTTTATGTGCTTTATCAAAAAGCCCTTCCTTTTTCAATTTTTCTTTTAGTTGTTCGAAAGCAAGCCCTAAAGCACCAATTCCTTTGGGCTCTATTATATCTGCATATAACTGATAATTTCCCCGTTTTTCATATACGGAAATACGCCCAAAGATAACAATATTAAGACCATTTTTTATTTCAAAATTCAATAATTGATTTGCGCTACGAAACATCACAACCTGAAGCTGAGCAGTTTCATCTTTAAGAGTAAAATACATATGGCCGGAAGAATGGCGTATAAAATTAGAAACCTCCCCTTCAACCCACACATTTGGAAAGACCTCTTCCAAATTTTGCTTTATAAGCTTTGTTAATTTACTGACAGAGAAAACCTTTTTCACGTAGGATTACATCTCCAGTCTAATGATAGAAAACTCAAAACATCTTTTCTTGAAGTCGTTTTATAGAGGTGGCTAAGCCTGTTTCTGTATCTATTTTGACAATAACACCGTTCAATCGTAAGTCTTCGTTTGCAACCTTGAAATGTACAGGCATTTGAGTAAGAAAACGGTTGATAACCGCATCTATATCTCTTCCCAAAACAGAATGAAAGGGACCTGTCATCCCAATATCACTTATATATGCTGTGCCATTTGGTAATATAACTTCATCTGAGGTTTGAACATGCGTGTGGGTACCACAAATAGCGCTAACTTTTCCATCTAAATACCATCCCAAGGCAATTTTTTCAGACGTAGCCTCTGCATGGAAATCAATAATAATAATTTTAGTCTTTTGCCTTAATTCCTCAATAATCTTTGTTGCCGTTAAAAACGGACAATCGATTGGTGCTAAAAAAACTCTTCCGAGAAGATTAATTATACCAATATTAACAGTATCATTTACCGCATAAATATTACTTCCAAGCCCCGGTGGATTGAGTGGATAATTTGCAGGTCTAAGCAAAGAGGTGTTTTTCTTTAATACTTGAAAAGCTTCTCTTCTCTTAAAAATATGATCTCCTGTTGTAACAACGTCAACTCCGACTTGTAATATTTCTTCTATTGTTGCATCTGTAACTCCAGATCCACCCGCTATATTTTCTCCGTTAGCAATGGTAAAATCAATTTTTTCACGCTCTTGTATATCAGGCAATAACTCACGACAGACCTGCCGTCCAGGATGCCCAACTATATCACCAAGAATCAAAACATTAATTGTTGACATAAAAAACCTTTTTGTTTGGTTATCTAATTTACATCTGAAAATCTAAGAGATATGTGCGAAGTTTAAAATGCTCCCCCGCTCCCAATGCAAAGAATCCAGTGTTACGCCTTCCGAATGAACTCTACTCAATATATGGTTAAAGCCCATGAAGGCAGAATAAGCAGTCAGGCGATTTTTAAAACGCCCGACTGCTTATTTATTTTGCATAATCAATAGAACGTGTTTCTCTTATTACAACAACCTTAATTTGCCCTGGATATTCTAATTCCTCCTGAATCTTTTTAGATATATCCCGTGCCAAGCCAGTTGCTTCTAAATCATTAATTCTTTCCGGCTCTACCATAACCCTTAATTCACGGCCTGCCTGAATTGCATATGATTTATTAATCCCCCGAAACGAATTAGCGATATTTTCCAACTTTTCAAGACGTTGAATATATGTTTCAACAGTTTCTCCTCTTACTCCGGGTCTTGCGGCACTTATTGCATCAGCAGCTTCGATTAAAACTGCATATGGTGTTTTAGGTTCTTCATCCCTATGATGCGCTTTGACAGAATGAATAACCTCTGGATTTTCTCCAAACTTCTTTGCCAAATCCGCTCCGATAACTGCATGAGACCCTTCAATTTCATGATCAACAGCTTTACCAATATCATGCAAGAGACCAATACGTTTTGCCAACTTTATATCGAGTTCCAATTCAGCAGCCATTGTCCCCATCATCGACGCCGTTTCAAGAGAATGACGCAAAACATTTTGGCCATAACTTGTTCTATAATGTAACCTTCCTAATAATCTTACTAATTCAGGATGTATTCCCATGAGACCTGTTTCCAAAACAGCAGCCTCACCTCTTTCTTTGAGAATCTTTTCCATTTCTTTCTTGGTCTTTTCACAAACGTCTTCAATTCGTGCAGGATGAATTCTTCCATCAATAATTAATTTCTCAAGTGCAAGTCTTGCAATCTCACGCCTAACTGCATCAAAACCTGAAATTACCACTGCCTCAGGAGTATCATCAATTATAATATCAACTCCGGTAGCTTGTTCAAGAGCACGAATATTCCTACCTTCACGTCCAATAATACGCCCTTTCATCTCATCCGAAGGAAGATTAACCACAGACACAGTTGTTTCTACCGTATAATCTACAGCACAGCGAGAAATTGCTGTAGAAATAATCTCTTTTGCTTTACGTTCCGCAGTTTCTTTAATTTCCTCTTCTGATTTCTTAATAAGTACATTAGTATCATATCTTACTTCTTCTTCGATTTTCTTAAGCAAAATCCTCCGAGCATCGGCAGAAGAAAGTCCGGCTATTCTCTGAAGCTCTTCTTTCTCCCTATTAATGAGACTATCTAACTCTTTTTGACGTTCCTTGGCAGCCTTTTCACCGTCTACCACAAAACGTTCCTTGCGATACAAATCTTTCTCTTTCTTATCTAATAGATCAACCTTACGGTCAAGATTTTCCTCTTTTTGAATCAGTCTCTTTTCCAGGGCAAGAAGTTCTTGACGTCTGTCCTTACTTTCTTTATCAAACTCAATTCTAGACTTATACAATTGATCACGTGCTTCTAATTTTGCCTCCTTCAAGATTGTTTCAGATTCTTTTTGTGCATCTAGTACCATCTTTTTTGATAATTTCTCCGCTTGATTAATCTTGCCTTCAGCATGTGATTTACGTATAAAATAGCCACTAAAATAAGCAATAACTCCGGTTAAAACAACAATTCCAAGAGTGACAAATATATTTATATTAATATCAGCAAACAATGTACCTCATCCTCCTTTCATATTCAGATATTAAGCTGTTTCATCTTTTAATATAGATAAAAAATACACCACTTAATTCAAAATTTTCTTGATTATAAATAATACTATTAAATTAATTAACTTGTGTGGATATATGAGGTATTTAAGTATTGGTAATAACAGCGGTTAATACAAAATCATGCTTTTCGGTAGGAATTTTATCATACATCTGAAAATCAAAAGCTAAGCCAATGGCTTTAATTGTTTTTTCAAATGTAGAAAGAAACCTGTCATAAAAACCAACGCCTCTTCCTAACCTATTGTTATTTTTATCGAAACATATACCAGGTACAATTACAATATCAATCTCTTTTCTATTTATATTCCCTTTTAAACAATGGCTAGGCTCTTTAAATCCATATGAACACCAATGAGTTTCTTTCTCAAAATCTTTAATTTCACAGGGTATTATTTCCCGTTTATTTTTATCTACCAAAGGCAATATTACTCTTTTGTTACAACGAAAAGCATGCGAAATAATATCTATAGTTTCAACCTCATATATCATAGCCGCATAAAGCATAATACTTTCAGCTTCTAGAAAATAGCGGCTCTTTACAACCCTTTCTGCAATTATTTTACTCTTCTCGTTCCTTTCTTTTATATGTTGAGTTTTTAACCTATTAATAATCTGATCTCTAAGCTGACTTTTTTCCTCCCTAATATTCATTATTAATTATACCAGAAAAATTATAATTATTAAGATTTATATTATATTAAATTTATGTATCAAAACAAAATACTTTTTTATTTTTTCTCATAAGTGTCTCAATTTAAATGAAATAGATAGTTTTTCAGGAATGATCCTCTATAATGCTAACAATACTTGCTGGTTAAAAGAAAAATGTAAAATTTAAAGTATGCTCAAGAGAGCTGTCCGTGAAAGGGAAAGGCGGATAAGGGGCAGAATTATTTATTGCTAAAATTATCATATTATTTAATAGATTATTACTTAAAGAATAAGCATTAACACGCTTTAAATATCCATTACGCGATATTACCAATGATATTCTTACTTCACCTGATAATCCTTTCAGAGATGGATCATTTATAATTGAATCAAATATTCTCTTCTTTAATAATCTTAAATATTCATCATCTACATATTCTTCAGTAAGAACAGGCTGTCTAGCTCCTGTATCTGGACGAAATTGACTTAATCCTTGTCCGCTTCCCCCTCCGAATTCATTTATACTGTCAGAATAATCACGCAATCTTGCGCCCCTATGATCTGCTGAAGAATCCCAATAAGGCCTATCATCTATATGTAAATAAGACTGTGATTGTTTTGAATGTGTGTAATAATCGTCATCAATTCCTCCAGCTTCATTAAACGGCAACAAATTTCCTTCGTTTGTTAAGTACAAATCAAGTTCAGGACTTGATCTATCTGATGAAAGAATATATGGAGTAATAAAAATTACTAATTCTGTTTTTTTGAAATCATCCGATTTATTTTGGAATGCGGCTCCAATAAAAGGGATATCTCCAAGTACTGGGACTTTTTTTCTAGAGGCTACCTGGCTATCCTGAATCAAGCCACCTAAAATTATAGTTGAACCACTTTTTACTAAAACTGTTGTCTCTACCTCTTGTGATGTGACAACAGGAACAACGGTCCGAGTAAATTGTTCACCGTTTGCATCAGTACTCGTAAGAGTTAATGGGGTTCCGGCCGTACTAACTTCTGGCTTAACATCAATTAAAATATAATTATCTTCAGTAATAGACGGAGTCACTGATAAAGTAACGCCAACGTCTACGAATTCAACATTATCAGCAGTGGTAGATGTATTATCGCCCTGTACCACAGTTTGAGAAACAAAGGGTTGCCTTGTTGCCACTGCTATTGCCGCCTCTTCATTATCTAGGACAGCAACACGAGGATTAGCCAAAGTGTTTGTTTTTCCCATTCCTTCAAGTGCCGAAATAACAGCGTGAAAATCGTCGTTTGTTGCATTTATTGTAAATACTGCCAAGTCGCTTCCTTCGACACCAGATAATGGTCCTGAAGTATTGGGAATATCAAGTCCGCCTAACGAATTGCTTGCATACGAAATAGGACTAACTTCAGAACGATAAAATATCATGTTCCAATCAATACCTAAAACATATTCATCTTCCAAAGAAACTTCGACAATCTTTGCTTCAATAAGAACCTGGCGTGGTTTCTCATCGAATGCTTTTACAATTTCAGAAATCTGTTCAAGCTTAGACGGAATATCAGTTATAACTAATTTATTAGTACGTTTATCGACCTTTATAACACCAACATTGGGCGTTACTAACTCACTTAATTTTGTCTCCAATTCTTCTACGTCTGCATACCTTAGGTGGAAGACCTGAGAACGCATGGGAACATCAATGCTTTTTATCGCTTCTTTTATCTCCGCAAATGCTTCAGGAGTATCGATTACAATAACAGAATTTGTTGGTTCCTCAACAATGATTCGACCTACATTAGACTTTAGCTGGTTTAATGTCTCACTTACACTCTGAGCTTTTGCATAAGTAAGTGGTATAAGTTTCGTTATTTTTGTATCAGCATAAGGTTTCCCATGCACAGCTTCATAATCACTCTTTGTAATAACTTTTATAATATCTCCCTTTTGTTCATAAGCAAGTTCTGATGTTTCTAAAACTATCCTTAAAGCATCCCATACATCAACATCCTGAAGAAAAAGGGTCACTTGTCCTCTCACATTTTTACCAGCAACAATATTTAATCCGCTTTTTTTTGAAAGTACTTTAAGTACATCCAAAATATCAACCCCTTTTAATTCTAATGTTATCTTTGAAGAAGTTCCTTGCGTAGAAACAGGGACATCGAGATCAGGCAATGTTTCACCAGCATTTTCAGTGGTAGGGGTCATAGGTTGTGCAAATGATAATACTGGCAACGAACATATAAAATATACAACAACTATTAAAACGGATATTATTTTTCTCATAAGGTATTACCACCTTTTATTACTGTTAAATTAAGTATATAAACACTAGCGTAAAAAAAGCATCTTACGTTCCTGTTTATAACTAACTTCTATTTTATCATCACTTATATCTTCAACTTTTATTTCACCTATACGTGAACCGACTGAGACAAAATAAGTTTGTCTCGTTCTTCTATTTTTTATAATAGCCTCTTTATTATCTACAGAAACAACACCGACTAAAATTAAATCTTTCGTAATATCATCAATTGTCTTAACCGTGGCCTGTTTCTTTTTCGACAAAACAAAAGGGCGAAACAACTCACGAGATGAAACGATCTTCTTATATGCTTCAATATCTCTTAATGTTGCAGATGAGTTAAGTGTAATATTATCCTGAACAAGAGAATAATCCGAATTTCTAAAAGATGAGCCGCTTCTGACTACTATTATTCCAAAAAATACAAGAACACCTAAGACAATCCATATCATTATCTTATTAAACTTCTGCAAAAATATTTTGTCGGCTAACAATGTTTGCATATATTAATATAAATTACAAATTTTTATTGCTTAAAATGTTTTTTAAAAAATTTTTCAGTAAAAGTTAAAACCTTATCAATCTCATTTTTTGAAAGCCCTGCACCCTGTAATATATATCTAACCATCTTAGGTGAAATTAAATTATTAGGTTCATGAAAATCTGATGAGTAAACTAAAGACGCGCCGTGCTGTAGTGCAAGTTTGGCAACATGTCCGTTAGTAAATGAATGGCCATAACGAGATGTAATTTCTAATGCAACATTACGCTTAGCAGCTAACTTAACATCCTCTTCAGTAATTAATCCTGGATGTGCAAGAATATCAGCACCGCTTAATATAGCTTCTTTATTAGTCCCTTTTTGAACAGGTTCAACAATAGTCTCCCCGTGAACAACCACAACACGTGCACCTAAGTCTCTTGCATTTTTAACCATAGGAGAAAATGTACCAAGTGGAAGGTGAGTTAGCTCACAACCAGGTATGATATCGATATTCTTAAAATATTTATTAGTCTTTTTACAGAATGTAACTATTTTAGGGACAATAAGATCAAGCGTAGCCGCATCAACATGATCAGTAATGCCAACTCCCTTATATCCGGCTACAGAATATCTCTGAACTAATTCGGAAGCTCCTAGCACACCGTCACTTAATATGGTATGAGTATGAAGATCATACATAAATTTTGGACAACTCTTTCGATAAGTATTTATAGCCAATATACTTTAAGAAAAGAAAAAACACAGGAATGTTTTTTTATACACACCCCTCACTTTCCTTAAATTATTTTAAGAAAATATAAATATACAACCTCAAAGTTAATAACTACTTTAATTATAGTTATTATACATAAATTTACTGTATTTTGGAATAATATTTTATAAATATTAAAATTAATACCGGCTCTTTCTAAATGTATAGCTATAATCAAAAAAGGATAAAGGAAAGATGTGATGAGGATATCTTAGATATCTATTTACACGGCTGGTAGGCGAACCTTTGAAAGTATAAAAAAATCTCCCCGGCGCGATTCGAACGCACGGCACGCAGTTTAGGAAACTGCTGCTCTATCCTACTGAGCTACGGGGAGAATGACTTAAATTCTATAGGTAATAATACCAAATTTAGAGGATAATTTCCAGAAGGCTTTATTTGACATTATGTCAATCAAGATTGGGAGCTAAACGGGTCTAATTCAGAATCAATTGATATTAATCTGCCTGCATGTAAAAATTTCTCAAACAAAAATCTCTTATGCATTTTTATCTAAAAATGCATAAGAGAAAAAATATCATATCCATCTAATTTTTCTCTACCATGTAGAAAATCAAGTTCTATTAAAAAAGACAGACCGACAACTTTACCACCTAATTTCTCTATCAATTGAACCACAGCCTGAGCGGTTCCGCCGGTAGCTAAAAGGTCATCGACAATTAAAACTTTTGTCTCCTTTGATACAGCATCTTCATGTATTTCGATAGTATCTTCGCCGTATTCCAATGAATAAGTAACACTTTGTGTTTTAGCAGGAAGTTTACCTTTTTTCCTTATAGGGGCAAACCCCTTGCCTAATTCGTAGGCAACAACAGAACCAAATATAAAACCCCGAGACTCAATGCCAACAATCATATCAATTTCTTTATTCTTTATAACATTAACCAAAGCCTGAACAGCCTGTTTATAGCTTTGTGCATCTTTTAATAAAGTCGTTATATCTTTAAAAAGTATGCCTTTTTTAGGAAAATCAGGAACATCTCGTATCTTTGCTTTCAGACTTTCAATATTCATGTTTTACTCCTTACAAACTTACATCTCTCCACTTAATTAACTCACAAATAATTATTCAATTTATCACCCTGAAGCTGCAACTGATAGCGAATCTTTTTAAGGGCGGCTTCTTCAATTTGTCTAACTCGTTCACGGGTTATGCCAAACTGTTGTGCTGTTTCTTCCAAAGTATGTGAATCATGTTCATATAAGCCAAAACGCAATATTAATATCTTTCTCTCACGTTCGTTTACAAAATTTAATAATGTCTCAATTCGTTTACTTTTAAAAAGTCTATGCGCTTCTTCGTGCGGCATTTTTAAAGTATCATCTTCTATTAAATCCATCAATTCAGCGTCACCTTCAATACTAACAGGTGCATGTAACGAGCTAGGACATGATGTTGCTATTTGCTCGATCTCTTTAACCTTTGCAGGGGTTATCTTCATAACCTTTGCAATTTCTTTGTGAGTCGGTACACGGTCAAATTTATGCATTAGGTGATCACGTACTTTTCTTAAACGATTCATGGTCTCAAACATGTGTACCGGAATACGAATAAGCTTGCCTTGGTTAGAAAGAGCTCTCATTATTGATTGTTTAATCCACCATGAAGCATAAGTACTGAACCTATAGCCTTTTTTATAATTAAATTTATCGACTGCACGCATAAGACCAATGTTACCTTCTTCAACAATATCTGAAAACGGAAGACCTATATTCATATAACGCTTTGCAATATTAATGACTAAACGCAGATTACTATTAATCATTTTGCGTCTAGATTTTTTCCAGCCTCGTTTCCTTAATTGAATTTTACGTGACAAACTCAATTCTTCTTCGGGAGTCAAAAGAGGGATATGTTCAATCTGATTAAGATATATACGCATTGGGGTTAAACCCTTTGCGCGCTCAGAAGTATCTTTTTCCTTCTTCTTTTTAATTTTCTTACCAGAAGCTTTTTGTTTAACACTAATTTTAACGGAAGAAAGAGTCTTCTTAAGTGAGCGGACCTGTTTAACTTTCTTTTTCGCTCGTTTCTTTAATCCTTTTGATTTCTTTGACTTACGAGCCTTTTTTATAAGGCGTTTGGATTTCCGTTTTGGATGCTTTTTAATTACACGTCGAGCAATACGTTTTTTTCCGGAGCGGGAAAATTTTTTTGATCTTTTTTTTATGACTTTCTTTTTAGTTTTTTTATGTTTCATTATTACTCCGTTAAAATGTACTCCTCGAAAAATAAAGACATTACATTCGCAAACTAATTTAACCTTAAGTATAACTCATAAAATACAATAGGTGTCTCTTCTAACTGCCTTACTTTCTCCCCTTCTCTTTAATAACAGCTTGTGCAGCAGCAAGACGTGCAATTGGAACACGATAAGGCGAACAACTTACATAGTTCATTTTAACAGCATGACAAAATTCAACTGAAGCAGGGTCACCGCCGTGTTCACCACATATGCCGATTTTTAAAGCAGGCCTTGTTTTTCTCCCCTTTTCAATTCCCATGGCAACTACAGCTCCAACTCCTTCGGCATCAATACTCTGGAATGGATCTTTATCTAAGATGCCATTCTGTATATATTCCGGTAAAAATTTTCCTGCATCATCACGTGAATATCCAAAAGTCATCTGAGTCAAATCATTCGTTCCAAAAGAAAAGAATTCTGCCTCCTCAGCAACACGATCAGCGGTTACCGCAGCACGAGGTATCTCTATCATAGTACCTATCATGTAATCAACTTTCATCCGCTTATTAGCAAAAACCTCGTTAATAATTTTCAGCGCATTTTGCTTTAAAACAGAAAGTTCCTGAACTGTTCCAATCAAAGGTATCATAATTTCAGGGTGAACTTTGACTCCACTCTTTTTAACATTACAAGCAGCCTCTATAATAGCACGAACCTGCATGTCATAAATTTCAGGATATGTAATCCCCAAGCGACATCCCCTGTGTCCTAACATCGGATTAAACTCAAAGAGACTTTCAACTTTATTTTTAACTGTCGCAACAGGTATGCCCATAACTGCAGCCATCTCAAGCTGATTCTTATCTTCATGAGGAACAAATTCATGAAGCGGCGGATCGAGTAACCGGATAGTAACAGGCAATCCATTCATAGCATGGAAGATTCCTTCAAAATCCTTACGTTGTATCGGCAGCAATTTATCTAATGCTCGCTCCCGTCCTTCTTTATCTTCGGCTAAAATCATCTCACGCATCGCAACAATACGATCGCCCTCAAAAAACATATGTTCTGTTCTGGTCAAACCAATACCTTCCGCACCAAATTTACGCGCAACAGCAGAATCATGCGGCGTATCTGCATTTGTCCTCACACCTAATTTTCTTACATCATCAGCCCATTTCATAAGTTTCCCAAAATCACCAGTCAATGTGGGCTCAACAGTAGGCACCTCACCAAGGTATACCTCCCCTTTTGAACCGTCCAATGAAATATAATCACCCTGCTTCACGACTTTAGTCCCAACAGTAAACTGCTTTAACTTATAGTCAATTATTATATTTCCGCAACCCGCAACACAGCACTTACCCATACCGCGTGCAACAACAGCGGCGTGAGACGTCATACCTCCCCTGGCTGTTAAAATGCCTTTAGCAACACTCATACCTCCAATGTCTTCCGGAGATGTTTCTATTCTAACTAAAATCACACTGTCTCCGACTTCTGACATTTCTTCCGCTTCATGGGCCGTAAAAACTACCTTGCCAGTAGCTGCTCCTGGAGAAGCAGGTAGCCCTTCAGCAATTTTATCTTTTTTGGCTTTAACATCAAAAGTGGGATGCAAAAGTTGATCTAATTGTTTCGGTTCGACACGCAAAAGTGCAGTGGGCTTATTTATTAGTTTTTCTCTTACCATATCACAGGCAATCTTAACCGCCGCAGCTGCCGTCCTTTTACCTGTACGTGTCTGTAAAAGAAATAATTTTCTGTTTTGAATGGTAAACTCCATATCCTGCATATCTCTATAATGTTTCTCAAGTTTCGTACGAATCTTAGCAAGCTGATCATATATCTTGGGCATATCACGCTTAAGATCTGATAACGGCTCAGGTGTTCTAATACCTGCGACAACATCTTCACCCTGAGCATTCATAAGAAATTCACCATAAAATTTATTTTCACCCGTACTTGGATCTCTGGTAAAACAAACACCGGTACCAGAGTCATCACCCATATTACCAAATACCATAGCTTGTACATTAACAGCCGTTCCTAAAAGCCCTTTTATATCATTCAAAGCACGATATTTAATAGCACGTGGGTTATTCCAAGAACCAAAAACTGCATAAATTGCTTTATTTAATTGTTCACGTGGATCAGTAGGAAAATCCTCTCCCGTCTTTTCCCTATATAATTTCTTAAAGCGCCTGACTAAGTCTTTCATATCCTCTGCATCTAATTCGGTATCAAGCTTAACTCTTCTCTCAGCCTTCTTTTTCTCAATAATATGTTCGAAATCCTCATGCTCCATACCCATAACAACATTTCCGAACATAGTAATAAAACGACGATATGAATCCCATGCAAATCTTTCATTTCCCATTCTGCGAATAAGGCCATTAACCGTATCCGTATTAAGACCCAAATTCAAAACGGTATCCATCATTCCCGGCATTGAAACAGCAGCACCACTACGAACCGATACCAGCAATGGATTCTCAGAATCACCGAAAAAAACACCTAATGATTTCTCAACCTTCTTTAAATTTAAGTCGACCTGCTCATCCAGGCCTTGAGGCATCTTTCTCTTGTTTTTGTAAAATAAATCACATACCTCTGTAGTTATAGTAAAACCAGGAGGAACAGGAATTTTTAAGTTTGTCATTTCGGCTAGATTAGCTCCCTTGCCTCCAAGCAGGTGTTTCATCTTTGAATTACCTTCGGCTTTTCCTCCACCGAAGAAATAAACATATTTCATTTTCTTTGATTTCTTCATTTTGGATTTACTCTTATGTGCTGTCTTCTTTGATACCTTTTTACCCATTACTATGCTCCTTTCTTAAATTATATTTTCTCCCATAAAAATCTTAAATCATTTCACAACAAACCCTGTATTAATGATAAATCGGCGACATCTCTTGTATATATTTCATTTATAGCCTTCATTAAAAGCAGTCTATTCTTCTGTATTTTTTCATCATCAACATTTACTAATACAGAATCAAAAAAACGATGCAATAATTCAAAAAATGTATCAGCATATACTATGGTAGCCTCCTCATATGATTGATTTTTTATATATGAACTAATTTCATCTTTTGATGAATTAAAGGCCTTGAAAACTTCCCTCTCAAGATTATCTTGGAATAAGTCTTGCTGAACATCCCCTTGTAATTCTTTCTTATAGGCACGAATTATATTCGCTGTTCTTTCAACGACTTTGCACGCACCGTAAAATACTTCTCTTTTATGTAAAGCGATTTTCTTTAGTACTTCATATCTTTTAAAAACATTATAGATATCATCAGAAAAACTCTTTAATACTGCCTCTAAGATCATTCCTTCTATGGAAGCAGGCGCTTCCCCTGCCTCATAAATTACACGTTCTTTAAATATATTGAAAATCTTTTGTAATAAATCATCTTTTGAGACAGAATGCTTAAATTGCTCACGGGATAGTCCCTTTATATTTTCATAAGAACGATATGATTGCTCAAACAAACCTGCGAGCGAAAAACTTACCTTAAAAGAACGAATTAGTTTTACCATGCCACCAGAAGCTCTTCGTATTGCATAGGGATCTTCACTCCCGGACATTTCAATACCTGTACCAAGTACCCCAACTATAGTATCAAACCTGTCAACTATTCCTAATAAAGCGCACATGTATCCTACAGAAGGGTTAGAATACTTTTTGATATTTATCTCATCGCTTAATGTTTTAGGCAAATAATGATCACTGACAGGCTGATAAAATTCCCAAGGTTTACCTTCTTTCTTAAGATACTCACGGCCAGCTATACCCTGAAGTTCTGGAAATTCATATACCAGATGTGTCACTAAATCATTCTTACAATGGGAAGCACTTTGACCAAGATAGTCATATTCCTTTGGGGACAGACGAACATTATCATTAAATAGAGCATGCTCGCCTAAATATGCACATAATTGACGCAGTCTTTCTGTTTTATCATATACTGTTCCCAATTTTCCAAGAAATATTAATTCATTAAGTTTTTCTCTTTTTTTCTCAAATGGTTCTTTACTGTCTTCATTGATAAAAAATGCAGCATCCTTAAGTCTAGATTCAAGAACATTTTCATATCCTTTTCGAATATCATCTAATTTTTTTCTTTTACCGTCTAAGACAGCAATAAATTTGTTTACAAGCATTCCTTTGGAATTATAACAGGCAAAAATCTTTTGATTTTTTTTCATGCAGGTTGAAAGCACATCCGCTGGAAGCCTAAGATATTCTTTCTTAAAATCTCCACAAATAAGAAATGGATTTTCTGTAAGACGGGATATTAAGCGAATTAAATCTTTATCAAATAATTTTGGGTCTAGTTTTAACCGAGCCGCATTTTTTAACAATTCACGATTAATTATCTTTATTCTCTCATCCTCATCAAGGATAATTTTTCGTTGCCGTAATTTTCTAAAAAAATCTTTTGTGTCTTTAATAGATATATTTCCCGGGGAGATATATCTATGCCCATAGGTTGTAGATGATGAAGCGAGGCCTGAAATCTCAATATTAACAACAACGCCTCCAAAAATAGATAATATCCAGCGAATGGGACGAGGGAAACGAATACAGGACTCATTCCAAATCATATTACGGGGAAATGAAAACGACTTAACTACTTTCGGTAATAAATCTTTAAGAACAACCTCGCTTCTCTCGCCTCCTATGCTTTTCTTAACTGCGACACAATGTCGTTTATCATCTTTAATCTCAATAATATCTTTTTCTTTAGCGCCCTTACTTCTGAGAAATCCTTTTAATGCAGCGGTTGGTTTTCCATTTTTATCATAACACTGCTTTATTGCCGGACCCTTTATCACTTCTTCTTTCTTTTGTTGGGTCTCATCAAGACCTATAATATGAAATACGATTCGTCTCGGGGTAATGTAAATAACAAAGTCATTAAATAAAAGCCCCTGAGTCTGAAAGAGTTCTATTATTTTGTCTTTACTATCATAGATGCATTCAAAATAAGAAGCCGGCATTTCTTCAATGCCTACCTCAAGAATAAAATCTCTTTTGTCTTTATTTCTTCTTCTTTTTACCATATAACTTATTCTTTAATAAAGGAAAACCCATTGCTTCTCTTTTTTTAAAATATTGCTCAGCACATAAACGGGCAACATTTCGTATACGAGCAATAAACCGTTGCCTCTCATTAACACTGATGGCCCCTCTTGCATCCAATAGATTAAATACATGCGAAGCCTTAAGACAAAAGTCATATGCAGGTAAAATGAGTCCCATATCAAGCAATCGCTTTGCTTCTTGTTCATATTCATTAAAATAACGCAGATTCTGTTCAACATTGACACATTCAAAATTATATTTTGAAAATTCCTGCTCTCCCTGAAGATGAACATCGCCGTAAGTAACGTTACTGTTCCATCTAATATCAAACATCGAATCTTTAGCCTGTAAAAACATTGCGATTCTCTCCAACCCGTAAGTTATTTCACATGGTGTTATTTCTAAATCAATACCTCCGCACTGCTGGAAATAAGTAAATTGTGTAATCTCAAGACTATCAAGCCATACTTCCCACCCAAGGCCCCATGCACCAAGTGTTGGTGAAGCCCAATCATCTTCCATAAAACGTATGTCGTGATTATCAATATCTATACCTATAGCACGTAAGCTATCAAGATATATTTTCTGAACATCATCCGGGGAAGGTTTTAAAATCACCTGATATTGATAATAGTGCTGTGTGCGTAAAGGGTTCTCTCCATATCGTCCATCGGTAGGTCTTCGTGAAGGTTCAACATATGCAACATTCCAAGGCTCAGGGCCAAGTGATCGAAGAAAGGTATGTGGTGAAAAAGTCCCTGCACCAACTTCTAAATCATAAGGTTGTGCAATAAGGAAATCTCTTTGAGCCCAGAAGTTATTTAATCTTCCGATTAACTCTTGAAAAGTAATCGTTTTTTGCATTAATTTTTTTCTAAAATATTATTTTTTGTAACTACTGTAATAACAGTATGATATAAATATTGACTTAACAAATAAGATTTTAACAATTTGGAGAGTAATTGTATCAAAAAGGAAAATATTTAGCAAGCTAAATTAGGGTATAAATTATATTGGTTATTATATACGTAAATTTTACAATAAAAAGGGGTAAATCATTGATTGATTTACCCCTATTCCACCAAAAACTTATCCATATAGTTAATAATTTTAAATTTTTTACTCCTATACTTTTAAATTTTCCTTAATTTTTTCAAATTTAGAACTACCAATTCCTCTTACCTGCATCAAATCATCTACCGTAGAGAATGTACCATTCTCTTCTCTATAATTAATGATTCTAGCAGCTAATTTAGGCCCTATACCCTTTATTAATTGTAGCTCTTCTGCGGTTGCAGTATTAATATTAACAACTGGAATTTCAACAGATTCAACTACTTCAATACTATCTTTAGCGTATGAATTTAAGATTAAATTTCCATTCATAAAGATAACTGAAATAATTACTGCAATTATAAATGCTTTTCTTGTATACATGTTTTTCACCTCCTTTCTAAAAATTTTGCAATTATTATACATTAATATTATTTTTTGTCAACATTTATTGATTAATGTTCATATTTTATATTATTTATTATAACTTCTTTTATAACAATAGGTTAAAGATTAATATAATACTTTTGTATTGATTTTTAATTAATTATAATTTATTTTTTTTCATATTTTATTTTAAATATTCGATTTTTTATTTATATTTTGAAGGTAATATATTTTTCGTAATTATTTAGCCGATTGAGTAAAAAAGTTAATAAAATTGTATTTGT
>CAZLCT010000014.1:0-34076 GCA_964558015.1 uncultured bacterium
CTCCAAGGTCCGGACTGCATAAGAATATCATTCGTCAAATTTTAAACGAAAAACCTATTAGAATTATTTACTTCTCATGTAACCTTTCAACTCAAGCCCGAGATATTAATATTTTATCAAGTTTATATAAAATTATATTTATACGTTTATATAATTTTTTTCCCCGAACACCACATTTTGAAGCAATTTGTGTTTTGGATTGTAAAATATAACTATTAATAGACATCTAACATTTAAAATCTATTTTTTAATATGTAAAATAATATTTCTATGATATACTACTATGTTTTTCAATTCCCTTTTAACCCAATAAGTTAAAATTGATTTAAAGTAAGAGGGAGTAAAGTTGCGACAAAAAGATACTCTAAATTCAGATTATATAGTTCATCTTGAGGCCCTGAAAAAAATTTCTGATGCTATTACTTCCGATCAATACTTAGAAGATGTACTTAAACTAATAGTAACGCTCACTGCCCAAGTAATGAAATCAAAAATTTGTTCACTTATGCTTCTTGATAAAACCAAAAATGAACTTGTACTAAAAGCCACACAATCTATAAGTGAAATCTATAACAAAAAACCAAATTTAAAATTAGGTAAAGGCATTGCCGGCACGGTCGCAAAAAATGCCCAGCCATTACAGGTTTATGATGTTCAAAAGGACAAAAAATATCTTCATAGGGAAATTGCAAAAAAAGAAAGTTTAAAATCATTATTAAGTGTTCCCCTCATAGTACGCAAAGAAATCATAGGGGTCCTTAATTGCTATACCTCAGAGCCCCATACCTTTTCACGAACCGAGATTAATATGATTACAACAGTTGCTAATCAAGCTTCAATTGTTATAGAAAATTCCAGGATCCTCGTCGAATCACAAGTTATACGAGAAGAACTTGAAACTCGCAAACTTCTCGAAAGAGCAAAATCTATTTTAATTAAAGAACTTAATCTGTCAGAAAACGAGGCATTCCGTAAAATTCAACAATACAGCATGAACACACGTAAATCGATTAGAGAAGTAGCTGAATCAATTTTAACTGCAAATGCGATGAAACATTAAAAATCAAAAATCTCAAAAAGGGGAAAATTTCATGAGCGGATTATTCGGGGTTGTATCAAAAAATAACTGCACTGAAGATTTATTTTACGGTACCGATTATTGTACTCATATGGGTACAGAATTTGGCGGGCTAGCAGTAATAAGTAATCCAACGCAGTCTGATAGTCGAATTCTACGTAAAATCCATAATATCTCACAAGGCCAATTTAAAAGTAAATTCTATCAAGATTATCAAGACCTTAATGGCGAATATGGAATTGGTGTAATAAGCGACAAAGATGAACAGCCCATTTTTTTCAACACGAAATTTGGACCTATAGCACTATGCACCTCAGGTTTAATCGAAAACAACTTAGAATTAATACACAAACTTCATAATGACGGCATTTCATTTAGTGAAACAACTGAGGGACATTCAAATTCTACAGAAATAGTAGGAAAACTAATTACTCAAGGAAGTTCACTCACCGACGGAATATTAAAAATGTTCACTCTAATAAAGGGGAGTGCAAGCATTTTAATTTTAACGCGACAAGGCGTATATGCTGTCAGAGACAGATACGGTTATATACCACTTATAATAGGCAAAAGAGGAAATGAATTTGCTGTAACCAGTGATACAAATGCATTTCCTAATTTAGGATTTAAAATCATAAAGTATTTAAAACCAGGTGAAATAGTACTTCTTAACAAAAGGGGAATGGAGATAATAAATAACGGAACTACTGAAACAAATCAAATTTGTGCTTTCTTATGGATTTATACAGGATTTCCAGCATCTAAATATGAAGATATAACTGTTGAAGTTGTTCGTGAACGTTGTGGAAGATTTCTTGCTAAGAGAGATAATGTAAAGGCTGATGTAGTAAGTGGCATACCCGATTCTGGCACCGCACATGCAATAGGATATGCAATGGAATCCGGAATACCTTATAGAAGACCTCTTATTAAATATACCCCAGGGTATGGAAGAAGCTATACACCTCCCACTCAAGATATTCGCGACAAAGTTGCAAAAATGAAACTTATTCCGATAAAAGATATTATAAAAGATAACCGAATCATAATATGCGAAGATTCCATAGTTCGAGGAACACAATTAAAAAATTTCACTATACAAAAACTTTGGGATAACGGCGCTAAAGAAGTTCATGTAAGACCTGCATGTCCACCTTTAATGTTTCCATGTCCATTTTGTCTTTCTACACGCTCAAAAAATGAGCTTGCTGCACGCCGAGCTATACGTTCAATAGAAGGCTATGATCGTGATGATATAGATGAGTACCTGGATTGGAAAACAGAAAAATACAAAAAAATGGTAGATTGGATTAATACTGATCTATCTTCAACTACTCTGCAATATCAGAGATTAGAAGATATGATAGCCGCAATCGGCATACCACGCAAAAATTTATGCCTTTATTGCTGGACAGGACAATGTCCTGAGGAAAATATTTGTCATGAAGAAAAACTAAGCCTTGAAACTAATAAAATTCCTGAGGTAAGCTTGCCTAAAACTTAAAAAAAAATAGTAATATCCAAAGAATTCCAAATAATTCTTGACATTTATTTTTTAAACTGTATATTTTTGTAAAGTTTACGAATCTTTAGTCTTTCATCCATAGCAATTACCCGTAATGTTTCCGTTAAAACATTTTAAATATAATAATTTTGCTATAAAAAAATAGGATAAAATAGGATAAATATGAAAATACTAGATAAAGAAATCCTTACAATTGGCTCTAAACCACAAATTATTAAAATGGTGCTATTAGCCCCAGATATCGCAAAAAAAGCCCTTCCAGGGCAATTTATAGTGATTATGACCCATGAGGAAGGGGAGAGGGTTCCTTTAACAGTCGTTAATAAAGATATTAATGCCGGTACAATACAAATAATTGTCCAGGAGGCTGGTTTTACGACTAAGCTTCTTTCGAAACTGAATATAGGGGATTCTCTATATGCAATAGTAGGCCCCTTAGGTCACGCTACTGAAATAAAAAAATATGGAAAAGTTATTCTAATTGGTGGAGGTGTTGGAATAGCTGAAATATATCCGGTTACTAAAGCGTTAAAACAAGCCAATAATGAGATAACCACCATAATAGGTGCACGTACAAAAAACGCATTAATTTTAGAAGAAGAATTAAAATCAGTAACGGATAACTTTTTTGTAGCTACCGACGATGGTTCATACGGAATAAAAGGATTTACTACTAATATTTTAAAAGACCTTTTAACAAAAGATAAATATGATTTAGCATATGCCGTTGGTCCCATACCAATGATGCGCATCGCCTGTTCTGTTACAAAACCCTTCAACGTTAAAACCATTGTATCTTTGAATTCATTAATGGTTGATGTAACAGGAATGTGCGGCTGCTGCCGCGTAACGGTTGATGGAAAATCCAGATTTACATGTATTGACGGACCAGATTTTGATGGACATCTTGTTGATTGGGACATGCTTGAGAAAAGAAATAACGTATACACAAAACAGGAAAAACATCTTTGCAACTTACATAAATTATAATTACAACAATCAGCCTGTTAATCAATTTTATTTTTTAAACTAAATACACCACTTAATCATGAAAAAAGATGCTATACAAGCAAAAGAACTAAATTCTTCAATAAGAAGAAAATATTTTGACGAAGTTGTTTTAGGCTACAATGAAGAAGAAGCTTTGATAGAGGCCTCCAGATGTCTGCAGTGTAAAAATCCATTGTGTATAAATGGTTGTCCTGTCGGGATAGACATAAAAAAATTCATTTATTATATAAGCCAAAAAAAATATGATGAAGCATATTACACGATAAGAGAAAAAAACAATTTTGCTTCCATTTGCGGTAGAGTATGTCCTGCAGAATATCAATGCAGAAAAGCATGTATTTTAACAAAGAAAGGTTTACCATTTGCTTCACCTCAATCCATAAATATTCATTTTTTAGAACGTTTTATAGGTGATCACGGAATAAAAGAAAATCTCGAACCACCGCTTAAAAAAGATGAGTTTTTGTCTCAATTTAAAGTAGCAATTGTTGGTTCAGGCCCTGCTGGTTTATGTTGTGCCGGAGAACTTGCCCGCTATGGAATTAATGTCGTTATTTATGAGGCACTCCATAAATTAGGAGGGGTACTAAGATACGGAATCCCGCCTTTCAGGATACCCAGAAATATTTTGGATATAGAAATAAATTATCTTAAAAAATTAGGAGTAAAGTTTGTACCAAACTTTATTATCGGAAGGACGAAAACTATTGAAGAGCTTTTTAATGAAGGCTTCTCAGCTATATTTCTTGGCTTAGGAGCCGGTGTACCTTCTTTTCTTGGAATCCAGGGAGAAAACCTTTGTAATGTATATTCTGCAAATGAATTTTTAACGCGCGTTAATCTTATGTCCTCTTATAAATTTCCTGAATACCATACGCCGGTTAATGTCGGAGAGCATATGATCGTAATCGGAGGAGGCAATACGGCCATGGATGCAGCACGTGTTGCACTACGCCTTCAGGAAATGAACGGCATTAAACCTAATACTACTATAGTCTACAGACGTACTGAGGTTGAAATGCCTGCTCGAAGGCTCGAAATCGAACACGCAAAAGAAGAAGGAATTAAATTCAAATTATTAGCCCAGCCTAATGAATTTATTGGCGACGAACAAGGTTTTGTGAGGAAACTCTTTTGTTATGAATGCGAACTTGGCGAACCGGATGCATCAGGAAGACGAAGACCTATCCCCATGAAAGATAAAAAAATAGAATTTAACTGTGACGTGGCAATTATAGCCATTGGTCTAGGGGCTAATCAAGTTCTTACAAGCGTAACACCTGACCTAAAAACAGACAAATGGGGAGATATCGTTGTAAGTTCCGATTCTATGGAAACTTCAATTAAGGGCGTCTTCGCCGGTGGGGATATAGTCGGGGGAGAAGGGACTGTTATTGAAGCTATGGGAATGGCAAAAAAAGCCTCCAAATCAATAATAAATTTTCTAAAAAACTCTAAATAAATTTTATATTCATAAAATAAACATCTTATCTCTCTACATAATTTTTCTAAAATTATATGTTATCACATCTCTTTAATTTATCAGCTTCAAAAATCTTCAAAAATTTCCTATTAGCCATATACATTTTTTTTATTGTTATTCTCTTAATAACATTATGGTCAGATAAAACCTTTGCCGATCCAAAACTTCCAGGATTTTTTACTGAAAATATGGTTTTTCAAAGGAACAAAAACGTTCCTATATGGGGCTGGGCAGAGCCAGGCGAAAACGTAACTATTGAATTTTCAGACCAAAAAATCTCTACAAAAGCGGATATAAACGGAAATTGGTTTGTCCAACTAGCTCCGATGAATGCAACTGTTGAAGGAAAAACTTTAAAAGTTGGTTCAAGTATTAAGCTCAACAATATTGTAGTTGGTGATGTCTGGATTTGTTCCGGTCAATCAAACATGGCATTTTATTTGTGTGATGTTATCAATTCACGAAAGGAAACTCAGGCGGCCAACTTTTCTTTAATAAGGCATATTGAAATCGAGAGAACAGTCTCTGATATTCCACAGAATAATGCCAATGGTTCATGGAAAATTTGCACACCAGAAAATTCGACTAAATTTACGGCCGTAGGTTATTTTTTTGCAAAAAAAATTCATGAAGAACTAAAAATTCCAATTGGACTAATTAATGTAAGTTGGGGAGGCACGTTTATTGAGCCCTGGATTCCTCCCGAGGGATTTAAAATGATCCCTGAATTGAAAAGTATTGCTGAGAGAATAGAAAAAGATACCCCAACTTCATTACCCCAGAAAGAATCATTTTATGAAACATGGAACAGAGCTTTAGTTGATGTTAAAAGATGGATTCCAGAGGTAGAGCATGCTATTGACGAAGATCGTCTTCCACCAGCTCTACCAGATGTTTTATCTATTTGTACAACTAATCAAGACCCGACAAAAATCTATAATGCTATGGTACATCCGATAATACCTTTTGCAATCCGTGGAGTTATATGGTATCAGGGTGAAGCAAATTCTGGAATAGAAGGAAAATATTATTTTCAAAAAATGTGTGCCTTGATTAAGGGATGGCGGAAGTTGTGGGAACAAGGAGATTTTCCATTTTATTTTGTCCAGATTGCAAATTTTCAAGAACCAAACGACTCTCCAGAATGTGATGAAGGATGGTCAAGGGTACGTGATGCTCAAAAAAAATCACTAGCAATAAAAAATACAGGCATGGCAGTAACCATTGACATAGGTGAAGAAAACGATATTCATCCCAAAAACAAACAAGACGTAGGTTTAAGATTAGCGCTTTGGGCATTGGCAAAAGAATATGGTCAAAAAGATATTGTATACAGCGGACCTTTATACAGAGGATATAAAATAGATAATGACCGAATTATAATTAAATTTGATCATATAGGCAGTGGCCTTATGGTTGGAGAAAAAAACGGCATAGCTCCAACAACTGAAGTTCCCAATGGTGAACTCCAGAGATTTGCCATTGCCGGATTAGATAAAAAATGGCTTTGGGCTGATGCAAAAATAAATAACGACAAAGTAATTGTATCTTCGAAAAATGTACCTAATCCTGTAGCTGTTAGATATGCTTTCAGTATAAATCCTCAAGGTTGTAATCTTTATAATCGTGAGGGTTTACCCGCTTCACCATTCAGGACTGACGATTGGTAGCCATTAATAATACAAGTATATATCTTATAAATATTTATATAATTATTGTAAATAAAATTTATTTGACTTTCTAAGTATATAATGCTAATATTTTTCGTTTTTTATGTTAATATTAACATATGTTTAATCAACTGATAGCACAAAGGCGTGATATCAGAGATGGTACGACAAAGATGTCTTTTACAGAAGACATCTTTTTTGCTTTTCTAGCATAATCTAATTTAAATCAACTTAAGAAGGAGGAAAAAATGGCAAAATCAAACGTAAAAGAATTTATGGAAAAACTTATTGCAAAAAATATTGGTGAAATTGAGTTTCATCAAGCTGTCCAAGAGGTGGTAGAATGCATTCTTCCTTTTATTGAAAATAACCCTAAATATCAAAAAAACAGAATATTAGAAAGATTAGTAGAGCCGGAAAGAGTAATTATGTTCCGTGTTCCATGGCTTGATGATAAAGGAGAAATCCAAATCAACAGAGGATTTCGTATTGAAATGAATAGCGCTATAGGCCCGTACAAAGGAGGCCTTCGTTTTCATCCAACTGTTAACTTGGGTATACTAAAATTTCTAGCTTTCGAACAAGTTTTTAAAAACAGTCTCACTACTCTTCCCATGGGTGGTGGTAAAGGAGGGTCTGATTTTGACCCTAAGGGTAAATCTGACAATGAAGTAATGAAATTTTGTCAAAGTTTTATGACAGAACTTTTTAGACACATAGGTCCTGATACTGATGTTCCAGCAGGAGACATAGGGGTCGGTGGACGTGAAATAGGTTACCTTTTTGGGCAATATAAAAGACTAAGAAATGAATTCTCAGGCATACTAACTGGTAAAGGTCTTAATTGGGGAGGAAGCCTTATACGCCCTGAAGCAACCGGTTATGGTTGTGTCTATTTTACTGAGGCAATGTTAAAAGCTAAGGATAAATCTATTAAAGGAAAAATCTGTACTGTATCCGGTTCTGGAAATGTCGCACAATATACTGTTGAAAAAGTAAACCAATTAGGCGGAAAATGCGTTACCCTTTCGGACTCTAACGGTACGGTATATGATCCAGACGGTATAGATGAAAAAAAATTACAGTATGTAATGGAGCTAAAAAATATAAAACGTGGACGTATAAAAGAATACGCCAATAAATATAAATGTAAATATCTTGAAGGAAAAAGGCCGTGGAATATTGAATGCGTAGTTGCTTTTCCAAGTGCCACGCAAAATGAAATAGATGAAGCTGATGCAAAGACCCTTGTGAAAAATGGCTGCATAGCTGTTGGAGAAGGAGCAAATATGCCAACAACACCAGAAGGAATTAAAGTCTTTCAAGATGCTAAAATTTGTTACGGCCCGGGAAAAGCTGCCAATGCTGGAGGAGTAGCAACTTCTGGATTAGAAATGTCCCAAAATAGCCAAAGATTATCCTGGTCTAGAGAAGAAGTTGACAATAAATTGCATAGTATTATGCTAGCTATTCATGATCAGTGTGCCAGATACGGAAAAGATGGCGATTATATAGATTATGTAAAAGGTGCAAATATTGGCGGATTTGTTAAAGTAGCTGACGCAATGATTGAACAAGGGTTGGTTTAGTTTTTAGTCATTACACTCCTAATTATATATACATTATTGTCTCCTTAATAAACCTTTAAAAGGGGAGGGAGGAGGCACTTTGTGAATATAGTTAGAAAAACTTTCATCAATTAAAGAGAATAGCAATCCTCTTCTGATATTACCTACCGCATCTTCTGTTAAATAAACCATTTTACCCAGTTTAAATATAATATTATAATATGTTATTAAATTAAATTTAAATTTCAAAAGTAAAAGGAAATCGATATGGGACAAAATTTAACCAGTAAAATACTTGATTCTGTAATATTAAATGGAGTATCCGTTGTAACATCTATTTATAAAGACAAAAAGGCAGGACTTACGGCAAGTTGGTTTGCCCAAATATCATTTTCTCCAGTACTTTTAATGATTTCAATTGCTCCACAGCGTCATACTTATTCTATAATTAAGCAAAGCAATATTTTCAATGTAAATGTACTTTCAAATAATCAGATAGATATTGCACGGCACTTTGGCCTAACATCCGGTCACACAATAGATAAATTTGAAAAGATTATGTATTCCAATGGTAAAAATGGTGCACCTGTATTACCCGACACAAAAGCACAGTTTGAATGTAACTTGCTAAACACTTATGTAGCAGGCGATCATAATATTTTAATAGGTGAAGTAACTAATTTTATCGAAGATAAAAGTAAAACACCTTTATTATTTAAAGGGACTGATTACTGGTAAAATAAAACCCTTAAGCATAACCAGCTTTAATTTAGGAATAGCACTGTGAATCATAAAAAACAACAAAAAGAAAGAAGAAAGTACGTCAGAACAAAAAATAAACGTACAAATGATATCGTTGTGCGTGAAGCTCGAAAATATATAAGAATCGGATATCATGATGATTTCGATTTTACTATCTGTTCGCGTCATGTATTAAAGGGGCACGCAAGTTCCCTTGACGTAAGTCAAAATGGTATATTATTTACGTCTGATACAGCTCCCAAGGTTAATTCCCTAATTACTATGAAACCTAATCACCAAACCCTTAGGCAATGTCTTAAAATTGAAAAACTTCTGCATGAAACAGACGGTGAAATTTTAGGCAAAGTCGTTCGTGTTCAAAAAGAACAAGGAGGGAATGGGTATCAAATAGCCGCAGTATTTTTAAAAAAAGGGATTTAGTAATTATTTCACATTTTTTCCGAAAAACAAACAATATAAAAATAAAGGAATCCAAATGTCAATATTAGAGCAGCTGAATAGTGATTTGAAAACAGCATTAAAAAACAAAGAACAATTAAAGGTATCAACTCTGCGCCTACTGCTCTCAGCAATTAACTATTACCGAATAAATTCTAAGAAAGATTCATTGACTGACGATGAGATCATGACAATAATCAGAAAACAGGCAAAACAAAGAAAAGATTCCATCGAGAGTTATCAAAAAGGCGGTCGTAATGACTTAAAAGAAAAGGAAGAAGCGGAACTTAAGATCCTTGAAATATATCTTCCAAAACAATTATCGGATGAAGACCTTCTTCAGATAGCAAAAGATGTCATTTCCGAAACAGGCGCTACTTCTAAAAAGCAAATGGGCGAAGTAATAAAAAAAATATTAGAGAAATGCAAAGGGGCTGTTGACGGTAAACGAGCAAGCCAGTGCGTACTAAATCTACTCAAATAGACGCTGTTTTTTAATATAAAAAATCTTTAGAATAAAATTACCACTATGATATAATAATTTTTAATAAATTAATTACTAAGGTAGTCAACGGATTGCATTTAAAATTTAAAAAGGTATAAATAAAAATGGATTTTTACGAGTTTAAGAAATTAAATATTTCTGAAATTGAAAAATGGAAGAATATAAAATTAACGGAAGAAGATATTATACAGTGGAAAAAACAAGGCAATTTTGTAGATAAATTATATGAATTAAAGATGAAAAAACTTTATCTCGAATATTTAAAATTAAAGTACAAAATATGATTTCAACATTAGATGATTTCAAAGATTATAACCCTATTGATGAGGCTGAGAATATTTTACGCAAATTAGCCTAAAATCATCTTTTTAAAAAATCCAAACATCATAAACTAACCCAAAAAATAGGATATAAAAACAATGAGCGAATATATTCGAAATCAATATCCTCGTAAGGAAAGAAGACGCTTTTTACGATTACCCTTTCAAAAAAACATTAAATATAGGATTTGTTATGACAAGTTTACTTCAGAATCAATAGAAGGGGATAGCCAAAATATCAGTACTGGCGGTATATTATTTAAAACAAAATGGCCGCCTCCATCAATGTCAATTATAGCCATAGATCTTAATATAAGTAAGTTTCGTGAATATATTAAGAATGAGAAACTAGAAAATGATATAAATATTAATAATCTTTATATACAAAATGGTCAGTTGTATGGAGAGGTTGTCCGTATTAAAGAGTATCCCGAAAGTGGCTATTATGATGTAGCTTTAAAACTCATTCCCAAAAAAGATAAGAAGTAATATCTAATATTTCAGCGTCTTCGTCATAAATTTATTATCTGCATTCTCCCTTATTCAATTAGTTTACATAATATACATTATAGGACGTTAATAATCATAAAATAAATCCTTTGTTTTCCTTAAGCCCACATAACACATTACCAGTCCTTAGTACTTTTACGTGCATTAGGTCCAACATAAACTGGTGTACGTAAATCATTTTGTTCTCTTTCTTGTTGTTGAAGTGCATTTAATATCCTCATAGCTTCATCTTTAGTTTTCTCATCAGGCGTTGCTATATCAGCCGCTGAAATCTGTGCTTTTTGTTCGTTATGTATAGGAGTACCGTCTTGGGGTTTTTGTTCTTCCTTAGGCTTATCTTGATCTTCAGATGTCATTTCTCCTTGCATTTCGCTTTCTGATTCTTTCTCACCGCCTTTATCTTCAAAATCTTCATCTTTCTCCTTTAATTCATCTGAAGGTTCCTCGTCTGCCTCTTTATCTTGCTTTTGTTTTTCTTCTATTTTTTGTTCTAATTTTTCATAATATTTATCCAGCAATTTACGATGTTCACCTATTTCGTCTTGTTTTTCCTCAAGTTTCCCTTTAATTTCTTCAAGTTTTTTTAATTCTTCTTCTAATTGCTCCTTTGTAAGCTCATTAAGAATATCATTAAACAGCTCATCCATCTGCTCCATAAATTCCATTTGTTTTTTTACTTGGTTTATTTCTTCAATTTTCTTCTTAATTTCATTTAATTTGTCCATTAATTCCTGTTTCATGGAATCATCTAATTCATTTTGGATTTTTTCTTCTATATTACGTTTCTGTCTATCAAGCTCATCTAATCTGCTTTTGAGTGTCTTTTCTTGTTCGTTATTTTTTCTTTTTTGTTTTTCTAAATTTTTATTTTCTTCTTCTTTAATATCTTCATATTTCTTTTCAACTTCATCCATTAATTGCTCTAACCGCTTAATTTGCTCATCAATTTTTCTCTGATTTTCTGGGGTTTCGGTTTCTCTCAACTCCTCAAGCTGTTTCTTTTGTTCTTCGAGTCTATTTTTTTCTTCATCAATCGATTTTATTATACCTTGAATCTTTTTTTCGTTTATTAATTTTTCCTCTAATTGTTCTATTTGTTGTTTTGATTGTTCAATTTCATTTTTTATGTCTTTTAACTCTTTTTCTAATCTTTCTCTTTTTTCTCCAGTTTCTTGTTGCATCAACTCTTTTATTTCTTCTTTTTTCATCTTAAGCTCATCATTTTTTTCTTCAAGTTCTTTTTTCTTCATCTCAAGATGTTCAATATACTGACTACGTTGCTTCTCGCGATTCACTCTATCCAGTTCCCTCTGTCTTTGGCTTTTCTTTATATTTTGTCTAGTTTGCTCAAGTTGCTGCTTTGTTTTTTCTATTTGTTCTTGAATTTTTTCCTTATTTTCTGGCTCTGCCTGATTTACTTGTTCTTCTAGCTGTTTAAGTTTATTTTCAAGCTCGTCTTTCTCTCTTTGAAGTTGTCTTGAATACGAATTGAGCTTTTCATTTTGTTTTATTTGTTCGTCCCTCATTTTTTGAATTTTTTGCCTGATCTGCTCCAGTTGTTTATTTAATTCTTCTTTTTTGTTTTTCTCCTCATTCTGTTTCACTTCATCGCCTTCGGCTTTCTCTATACTTTCATTTTTTTCTTCTATTTGTTCCTCAATCGACTCCTCCTGCTGTTCTAACTCTCTGATTTCTTGATCAAAATACATATCTTTTAAAAGTTTTTGTTGATCTTTCAATTCTTCTTGTTCATTAAATTGCTCTTCCTGCTGTTTAAGGAGTTGCTCCTGCTGATCATGTAGAGATTTTGTCTGTTGTTTGCCGCGTTTCTTCTTTTGTTTACCTTTAGTAAGTTTATTTTGCATTTCTTTTTTTATTTCTTCTTTTTTTTCTTCCTCTATTTCTTTTTGTTCAATTAAATCATCCATCAATACTTCCTGTTGATTTTCAATATTCTCATACTGCTTCTCTAAACTCTCCTTTTGTTCATCTAATTCCCCAATTTGCTGCTCTAGATTCTCAAGTTCTTTACCTAGCTCATTCTTATCTTCATATTTCCTTAACTCTTCTTGTTGTTTTTCCAACTTTTGCTGACTTTTATTCATCCTCTCTTGTTCCTCTTCTAGTTTTTCTTGTAACTCTAAATATTTATCTCGATCTTGCTCTATTTGCTGTTCTAATTCATCAATATAATTATCAATCAAGTCACGGTGTTGCCTAATATCATCTTGGTTTTCTTGTAATTTATCATTTTGTTCTTCAAGTTGTTTGATATATTCATCAATTTCTTGCTCTTGTATTTTCTGCTCATTTTTTTGTTTATTTTCAATTTCTTTAATTTCAGTTTCACTTCTTTCAATTTCGTCATTTAAATCATTAATTTGTTCATCGAATTCTCTTCGTTTATCATCATCCCACTCATTCTCTAGCCTATCTTCAATCTGTTCTTTTTGTTTCTTTAGATTTTCTATTTTATTTTTCAAAGATTCCTTTATTTTATTATTATTTATTTCACGTTCCTCTTTCTCAGTAATTTCCTGCTCTTCTAGTTGTTGTTTTTTCTGTAAGTTTTCTTCTTTTAATAAATCCAACCTGTCTATCTGCTCCTCAATCTTCTTTCTTTCGAGAGGTTCTCTCTCTATCATTTCTTTTAGTTCATCCTTTTGTTCTTCAATCCTTTTTATTTCATCATTAATTATTTTTTCTTGATTTATTTTCTCTTTTTCGTTTTTAAGTTGCTCCTCGATTTGTTTTTTATGCGAAATTGACTGAGAAATTTTATATTCCAAATCATCTATTTCATCCATTAATTCTTCTTTTTTATCGCCTGATTCAAGTTGTAATAACTTCTCATTTTCACCTTTTTTTCTTTCCAATTCAACTTGTTCTTCATCAAGCTGATCAATTTCTTTCTCAAGTTGTTGAATATTAAATTCCATTTGCTGAGTACGTATTTTATCTTCTTCTATACGTAATTTATTCATAAATTCGACTTCGTTCCTAGCCTTTTCAATATCCTCTTTTACGTCATCTATTTTATTTTGTAATTCATCTTTCTTCTCTGAATCAGCCGATACCATTTCTTCTTCAAGTTCATTTTTTTCTTTCTGTAGTGTTTCCATTTGATTTTTAAGTTTTTTCTCTTCATCCTGTCGTTGTTTGTATGTCTCTTGTTGTGTTTTGTTTATATATTCAATCTGCTGTTTAATTTCGTCTAATTCTTCATTTAGCCGTTCTATTTCATTTTCTCTTTTCTGTTTTAACTTACTTTCTTTTATTCCCCTATCCTGTATCTGTTTATCCAAACCTTTAATAGTCTTTTCTGTTTGTTCCAACTCTTGTCTTAATTCTTTTCTTCCATCTTCTGGAGTCTGCTCTATAATCTGCTCAAGTTGTTCTTTCCTTTGCTCTAGACGCTGTTTTTGAAGATTGTCTAAAATTTCCTGCTGTTTTTGTTGCTGCATCTGAGTTGGTGTTTTCTTAAACTCATATTCCTCCTCATCCATTCTTGATATCTGTTCTTTTATTTCTTCTCTTTGATTCTCCAAATGACTTATGCGTTGTTCAAAATACATCTCTTTCAAAATCTGTTGTTGCATACGTAACTGATCTTGTTGTTCTATTTGTTTTTTCTGTTGCTGTCTTAATTCCTCTTGTTGTTCATTTAACGTCTGAATCCGGCTTTTTCCAAGCTTCTTCGTTTGTTTTCCCCGGGTTTTTTGTTTTTGTTTTTCAACTTTAAGCTCCTCTTCAAATTCTTCTTCAATATCTTTTTCTGTCTGTTCCTGAATATCTTGATCTTCTTTATCTAAATAGTCATCAAATTTAAAGTCTTGCTCTGTTAACTCTTTAACATCTAAATCAATACCTTTTTCCTTTTTATACTCTTCGCCATTCTCTTCTTTATGCTCTTCCTGCATTTTTTCCGAGCTTCCTTTTTCCTCATCTTCTCCAATGATGGTATAATATTTACCGGTAGCTTCTGCCATTTCCGTTAATATTTCTTTTTGTTTATCAATATACTCTTTTTGTTTCTCAATACACTTTTCTTGTTCCCCAAGATTCTCTTCTTGTAATTTTAACTTACCTACCCGTAATTCCGTGGCCTTTTCATTACTAGGAGTGACAATTTTATCTTGCTCCTTTTCAAGTTGTTCCTGTTTTTCCTCTAAGATTTTCTGTTCCTTTTTAAGTTCGTGTAATATTTGCAAAAACATATCTTGATCGTCAAGGCTGCCTTTTATACTTTTATCTTCTTTGTCTTTTTGTTCAATAGAACTCTTGGTTGATTCGTAATTTTTGTCAATTTTCTTCTTTTTGCTGAGCAAAAACTCATAATTATATTTTGTATCCACATCCGCTGAATTTAAACCTAAACTTTTTTTATACGAGTCAAGTGCAGCATTAAAATCACCTGTACGATAAAAACAGTTGCCCAAATTATATAAAATTTTAGCAATAAATATTTCATCATCACTATTATCGAGGGCTTTATTATATTCACCTATTGCCTCATAATAATTACTCTTTTTATATAAAGTATTCGCAATATTATAACTAATAAAACAATTTCCGGGCGCCTCAGCCTCTGCATCCCTATAAAGAGCAAGTGCTTCATTATATCTGCCTTTTTTATATAATAAATTTGCATTTTTATTTAAAGATGATGTTCTGTTGATAAAACCACATAAAAACAATGGAAATGAAACTACAATAAAAATATGTAATAATAACTTCATAATCACACCTGTATCTTTTTAATTCTTTTCCTTTCACCTATCATAAGTTCTATAACGAGAATTACGAACGCTAAAAGGATGAATATTTGAAAATGATCCTCTTTTTCTACAACCATTTTTTCTTCAAATTCTCTTTTATCAATTTTTTCTATATGATTCATGACAACATCAAGTTCTTTATCCGAAGTCGTTGCTTGATAATAAAGCCCGTCGGTCATATTAGCAATCTGAAATAAATTTTTTTCTTCTAAACGGCTAAAAATTAGATTTCCGTCATTATCTTTTTTGTATCCAGCTAGAACACCTCTTTTATTTTTTAATGGTATCGGGCCACCATCAGATGTACCCATACCTACAGCATATATGCGAATCCCAAGTTTTTTAACCTTATTCAAGTTTTCATCAATTTTACCTACATGATCTTCACCGTCTGAGAAAATAATCATTACATTATATTTCTCATCACTTTCTTTAAAAGATGATATACCGGTTAGGATTGCCTGCATAAGGTCTGTACCTTTATCTTGAAAAAAGTCAACATTGACTGAATCAAGAAAAAGCCTAAAAGCCGAATAATCAAGCGTTAATGGACATTTAAGGAAACTATCTCCTGCAAACACAACAAGCCCTACCCTGTCACCCTTTAATTTCTTTATTATGCTATGTATCTGTAATTTTGCTTTCTCGATACGATTTGGTTTTATATCCTCAACAAGCATGCTTCTAGAAGTATCTAGCAAAAACATTATATCAACGCCTTTTCTTGAAAATTTTCTCTTTTCCTTTCCCCATTGAGGTTGTGCTAAAGCTATTACAATCAAAACAACTGCAAGTACATATAAAAAAACGCGTTGCTTAAATTTAGTCTTAGAATAATTGAGAGAGATCTTATTAAAAGTTTCAGGTTGGGCAAAATGCCCCATAATACGTTTTTTACGCTTACTTGTAATATATAAGAATATCAAAATAAGCGGAATAAGCCATAACAGCACCAAATGTATAGGATTATATAATTGCATTTTATATAAGAAATATACACCCAAATTAAGGAATTTTCAAAAATGTAACGTTTGTCATAAAAAGTTCAATTAACAAGAACATAAGTGCCGGGTATAGAACATAATGGAATAATTCATAAAAGCTTTCATATTCCTTAACTTTAATCTCAGTTTTTTCAAGTTGGTCGATTTTTTCATATATTTGTTTCAAAGATAACTGATCCCGGGCTCTAAAATACTGTCCCCCCGTTAAATCTGCTATTTTAATAAGCGTATCTTCATCTATTTTGACCTCAATATTAGTATAACGTCTGCCAAATATTGGATCATCAACAGGATATGGTACTAACCCTCCCTTCCCTACTCCAATGGTATATATCTTTATTCCTAATGTTTTTGCAAGTTTAGCAGCTGTAATAGGATCTATTTGCCCGGCGTTGTTTTCTCCATCCGTGATTACAATAATCACCTTACTTTTAGCCTTACTATCGCGTAATCTATTCACAGCATTTGCAATGGCAAGACCAATGGCAGTTCCGTCCTTGATAAGTCCAATTTGAATCTCGTCTAATATGTTTAAAATAACATCATAATCTAACGTTAGAGGGCATTGTGTGAAACTTTGTTTTGCAAATACCACAAGTCCTATACGATCATGTTCACGGCCTATTATAAATTTTTTTGCTTCTTCCTTAGCAACTTCAAGACGATTTGCCGGCTGAAAATCTTCCGCCTTCATTGAACCAGAAATATCCAATGCAAGAATAATATCTATTCCTTCTGTTTCATACTCTTTCTCAGCATTGCTAAGCTGTGGCCTTGATAAAGCAGTTATTAAAAAAAATAACGCCATTAAGCGAATTAAAACGGGTAAATTTTTAGAAATATAATTTCCAGTCGGTTTTGACTGCATAAGAAACTTAAACGAAGAAAATCTTATGCTACTCTTTTTTTTAAATTTAACAATAAACAAATATAAAAATGGCAGAATCAGGGCTAATAATAAATACTGTGGGTTTTCAAATGTTATATTCATAAATCTTATAATATATTAATACAGGTAAAAACTATTCATTCTTGTCTTCTTCATTGTCAGCGCGGGAATTCTCAATAATTTCTTTTGTCAATCTAAAATGATTAAGAATATCACTAACTTGAGGACGGTATTTAGCGAATTTAACCATATCACACATAGTCAAAATAGACTGTATATCTTGCCTTATTTGATCAGAAATATTTGTCTTCTTAATAAGATTAACCATTTCAAAAGTTGTTTGATCAAGAGTATCTAAATTAAAACTTCTCGATATGTACTTTTTAACAATCTCAGAAATACGCGAATAATAATTCTTTTCCATCCTGCCGTCATATACAACTTTAGCATGGGGCAATGCATCCAGCTCGCTTAACGCTTCTTCATGCGGCAGTAAATATTTACTTAAACCTTGCTTATTTTGATTTTTTTTATCTAAAACATTTTTTTTAACTAATACCAAAGTAAGTGTAAAAACAACAAGAAGTAAAATTGTAAGCAATAAAAAATATAAATAATTAGCCTTTAGAGCCTCAACATCCTTTATCTCTTTTATATCCTCTTTTACATCTTCCTCTCCTGTAATACTTTCAACTGTAATATATAAATCATTTGCATAAATTTCTTTCTCTTCTCCACCAGGGGCTCTATATTTAACTAATGGTCCTTCAATTATATATTCACCTAATTTAAAAATTGAAATCAAGAATTTAAAACTATTAACTGCATTTCCTTCTTCATTAATAAATTCATCAAGTTCCTTTTTTTTATTCAATTCGAAATCTCCCCAAGACACGGGTTCAACAGGAGTGATAATTTTAATCTCAGGATCATGTGATATTGAAACGGTATATGTGACTTTATCACCAATAGTAATAAAAGCTTTGTCAACTTCAGCAGTAACATTTATATTATCTGTGCCGGCATAACATATGCTAAAGGGTAATAAAATGTTGATTATTATCAATGAAAAATATTTCATCGTCTCTTCTCTCTAATTTGAAAAAAATTTCTTAAGGGCTTAACATATGACTCATTAATGTTTATATCAATTTTGTCAATTCCTTTTGATTTAAAAAATGAATCTGCCTTTTGTATATATTGTGCTGCATTTTGTTTATATCTTTCTCGAAACTTACTATTGTTTGTATTTATAAATAATGTACGTCCAGTTTCTGGATCCTCTAGCTCTATATATCCAACCGAAGGAATGTCTCTTTCCCTAGGGTCAAAAATATTTATAGCAATTACGTCATGATAGCGGGCAAGTATCTTTAATGATTGTTCATATCCATCATCAAAAAAATCTGAAATTAAAAAAATTACAGCTCTCCGTGTTAAGAACCTATTTAATGTTTCAAGTCCCAGCCGTATATTTGTTCCTTTGCTTTCCGGCTCATAATATAGTATTTCTCTTATGACTCTCAAAACATGTTTAGACCCTTTCTTTACAGGAATGTTTTTTTCAATCTTATCGGAAAATATTAAAAGACCTATTTTATCGTTGTTTTTGACTGCGGAAAAAGCTAGCAGTGCACAAATTTCAGCTGCAATTTCTGATTTAAGTTTCTTCCCGCTGCCGAAATGAAAAGAAGATGAAACGTCAACAGCAAATATAACAGTAAGTTCACGCTCTTCATGGAATATTTTAACATAGGGGTCTCCAGTCCTTGCAGTTACATTCCAATCAATTGTACGTATATCATCGCCGGGATAATATTCTCTGACTTCGGAAAACTCTATACCATGACCTTTAAAAACTGATTCATATTGTCCTCCGAAAGTTGAATCAACCAGACGTGTCGTACGGATTTCAATATTCTTTACTTGTTTATAAATTTCTTTGGGTATCATAAATGAGCGCATAACTTACGCTTTTTTTAAAAGCGTAAGTTATCTGCGCGAATTTATCCCCGCATATTCGTTTTGTGTAACAAAACGGCGGGAATTCGGTTAAAATTTATAACTATTTGTTTTTTTATTTTATCTTCTAATTTCAACTTATAACTTTCATCCTTAGTTCGGCCTTACATTTTACGTTCACTACGTTCAGTAAATTGTGGCCTCACTAAGGTACTTCAACCTCATCGAATATTTTCTTTGTAATATCCTCTGATGTAAGTTCCTCGGCTTCGGCTTCATAAGTAACTATTATTCTATGCCTTAAAATGTCCATTCCAATTTGTTTTATATCATCTGGAATAACATATCCACGTCCTTTTAAAAAAGCATGCGCTTTTGAAGCAATTGATAAATAAATACTTGCTCGAGGTGACGCTCCATATGCAATTAATGGTTTTAGGTCAGGCAAATTAAAACTTTCAGGACTTCGGCTGGCAAATACAATATTAATTATATAATTTTTGATTTTCTCATCAATATATATAGAATTGACTGTTTCTCGTACACGAAGTATGTCTTCTTTATTAATAACAGGATTAATATTAGGCAATTTTCCTGATTCCATCCTCTCTAATATTTGCTTTTCTTCGACTTTTGTTGGGTATGTCACTTTTAATTTAAGCATAAAACGGTCAATTTGAGCTTCCGGCAGAGGATATGTACCCTCCTGCTCTATTGGATTTTGCGTTGCCAGTACTAAAAATGGCTCTTCTAAAGGGAAAGTCGTATCACTAATAGATACCTGCCTCTCCTGCATAGCTTCAAGCAATGCACTTTGTACTTTTGATGGAGCGCGATTAATTTCATCAGCAAGTATTATATTTGCAAATATAGGACCTTTTTTAGTACTGAATGTACCCTCCTTTGGATTATAAATTAATGTACCTAACAAGTCAGCTGGCAACAAATCTGGTGTAAATTGTATCCTTTGAAATTTAGAACCTATAGCCTGTGATAATGTTTTAACCGACATTGTCTTAGCAAGGCCAGGAACACCTTCAATTAATATATGTCCATTCGACAATATACCTATAAGTAACCTTTCTAAAAGATATTTTTGACCGACAATAATCTTATTTAATTCCCCAAACATTTTTTCAACAAACACATATTCTTGTTTTACTTTCTCATTAATAGCTTTAATTGCATTATCCATTTGCCATTCTCCTTTTTAAATATTTTATTTGGCAATGTTTAGATTATTCTTTTCCCTTGGATAAAATTTATGACTCCTTGTAATAAAGACTCTATTTCACCTCGTTCACATTTATAACCAGCAAAATTAACCTTTTCGTAAAGCTCAAATATATTTTTAAACATTAACTTATTATTGCTGGACAAATCATCGATCTCTTGAATTTTATCTATAATATTTCCTTCATCGTTTAATGAATATTCTTCTTTGAGATAATCATATAATATTTCGGATAACTTTGTAAAAAATGCTTTTCCGTCACCTTGAGAAATAACAGGCTTTAATTCATCAAGTTTCTTAGATATTTGTTCGATTTTAATATTAATATCCGGCTGTTTTCCCTCAACTTTTTTCTTCCTTTTTGGTAATGATATATCACGCGATACAATTAAAATTAATATTAATATTGCACCTAATAACAATGCAGAAACTATCATTTTGGTATTGTTATCCCACTGAATATCTACTATTGGTAATACGCTTTCCGGTATAGTAACTACATAAGGAGAAGGACTTCCTTTTCTATAAAATTCACATTTAAAGGATTCAATCGTACCCGCACCGGCATCAAGTCCTCTCAAACTATAGCTAATAATTTTTTTATACAGAGCACCCTCCCCTTTTTCTTCCCTTACTGTAGATATCGATACATTTTCTAAAATTAAATTTATTAGCTTAAGCTTAGATGGCTTAATACGATACAAGTCTTCACTACCTAACCAGCTTAACACGAGTTTTACATCAATTATCTGACCCCGTACAACCGTATCTGACTCTGCATAAAATTGTATATTTACCTTACCCTCCTTTTTGGGAAAATGCTTAATGATCTTCCCTTCTTTAACATCAGGATATTCTATAGTTATAATACGTTCCCTTTCGAAAAGTATTTTTCGTGAAGCATACGATAATGTATTAAAAAAAGCAAATACAATAAAAAAGACTGTACAAATAAGAATTATATTGTTAATTTTTTTTCTCTTATAATGCATAATATACAATTGTAAATTATTCTTAACACTTCTTCAATATAAAAAAGGGGTTAGGAAATTTCCTAACCCCTTTTAAATTATATAAGCTTACTTACAATATTATTTACTTTTTGTTTTCTTTATCGTCATCCATCACCTCATAGTCTGCGTCAACAACATCATCTTTCTTATCACTTTGCGTTTTATCTCCCGACTGTTGCTGGCCTTGTCCCCCAGGTGATCCTTGTGACCCTTTACTTTTAGCAGCTTCTTCGTACATTTTTTGTGCTAATGTATGCGATGCTTGTGTAATTGATTCAACAGCTTTATTCATCTCATCGATATTATCTGACTTTAATGCTTCTTTTGCATTCTTTACTACTTCCTCTACTCTCTTTTTCTCATCGTCACTTATCTTGTCACCATGTTCTTTTAAATTCTTATCAGTCTGATATATCAAATTATCAAGATTATTTCTTGCTTGAATCAATTCATGCTTTTTCTTATCTTCTTCAGCATGATCTTCGGCCTCTTTAACTAGATTTTCCACCTCATCTTTTGATAACCCAGAAGATGACTCAATGCGTATCTTTTGTTCCTTTCCAGTGGCAAGGTCTTTGGCCGAAACATGTACTATACCGTTTGCATCGATATCAAAAGTAACTTCAATCTGAGGTATTCCTCTGGGTGCTGGCGGTATTCCAATGAGATCAAATCGTCCCAAAGTACGATTATCTGCAGCCATCTCTCGCTCACCCTGTAATACATGTATACTAACAGCTGTTTGATTATCAGCTGCTGTTGAAAATATCTCACTTTTTTTAGTAGGTATTGTAGTATTTCGTTCAATAAGCTTTGTCATTACGCTCCCTAGAGTCTCTATACCTAGAGACAAGGGCGTGACATCAAGCAATAGTACATCCTTAACGTCACCTGTAAGAACTCCAGCCTGTATAGCTGCACCGAGTGCGACAACTTCATCAGGATTTACACCCTTATGAGGTTCTTTTCCAAACAATTTTTTAACACTATCTTGAACTGCAGGCATACGGGTCTGACCTCCAACAAGTATAATTTCGTTTATATCCGAGGCAGAAAGCCCTGCATCTCTGATAGCCTGCTCGCATGGTTGGACAGTTTTTTCAACAAGATCACTTACAAGTTGTTCTAATTTAGAACGGGTAAAAGTTATATTTAAATGTTTAGGACCGTCCTGGTTTGCTGTAATAAATGGCAGGTTAATTTCGGTCTCCATAGATGTAGAAAGTTCACATTTAGCTTTCTCAGCAGCTTCTTTTAACCTCTGCAATGCCATTTTATCTTTAGATAGGTCAATACCTTCACTTTTTTTAAACTCATCTACCAAATAATTAATAATCTTATGATCAAAATCGTCCCCGCCTAAATGTGTATTTCCATTAGTTGATTTTACTTCAAAAACACCGTCGCCAAGCTCAAGGATAGAAATATCAAACGTACCTCCACCAAGATCAAAAACGGCTATTTTTTCATCCTTTTTCTTATCTAAACCATATGCTAATGAAGCAGCGGTTGGTTCATTTATAATTCTTAATACCTCAAGTCCAGCTATCTTACCAGCATCTTTTGTCGCTTGCCTCTGTGAATCATTAAAATAAGCTGGAACGGTTATAACTGCCTGAGTGACTTTCTCACCAAGATAAGATTCCGCATCTGCTTTAAGTTTTTGCAACACCATGGCAGAAATCTCAGGGGGTAAATATGAACGTCCTTTAATTTCTATAACAGCATCACCATTTTTACCGTCCTTAACCTTAAAAGGAACTAATCTTTTTTCTTCTGAAACCTCATTAAATCTTCTCCCAATAAATCGTTTTGCACTAAAAACAGTATTATCCGGATTGGTTATCGCTTGACGTTTAGCTGGTTGACCAACTAATCTTTCACCGGATTTAGTAAAAGCAACAACTGAAGGCGTGGTCCTACTCCCCTCTTTATTAGTAATAACCTTAGCTTCAGTTCCTTCCATAATGGCTACGCAAGAATTTGTTGTACCTAAATCTATTCCTATTACTTTTGACATAATTAAAACCTCCTTTAAAAAATAACAATTAATAATTTCATCAATTGGACATTAAAATATAAACAATTATTATGCCAATAAATCATTTTACATAAGTCATTGTATATCAATAGCTTATAAATACTTATTAATTTCATATTTTAAAAAAATTACTATTTGAGCAATAATGATACAGTTAGATTGTGTCAATTCTCAACAATTTAAATAAAATAATAGTAAATTTATACAATGAATGCTCAGATATTTTAGTCTTGAAGTCCGCAATGAACAGCAGATACTATAAGATGATAAAATGTGGAATTTATAAAAATTAACTTATCCCGTATTCTTGTAGCTTTCGATATAGAGTTCTTCTCGATATTCCTAATTTTTTTGCAACTTTTGATTTATTTCTGTTTGAATCTTTCAAGGCTTTTAAAATGAGTTCCCTTTCCATATCCCGTATACTCATTCTATTAATATCATGGTTCTCTAAATTAGGGCTTAAATCTCTGCCAGACTCGCCAAAATTTCGTATATCAGATGGTACATTTAAAAAATCAATAGTATTATTTCGTGAAAGTACCACCATTCTTTCTACAATATTCTTTAATTCTCTAACGTTACCAGGCCAATTATAGTTAATTAACGCATTCATAGCATTTGGTTCAATTTCATTAATGTTCTTATTGTTTACTTTACAATAATGCTTCAAATAATGCTCTATCAGAAGCTTAATATCTGCCTTTCGTTCACGCAATGGTGGTATTGTTATTAAAACAACATTAAGTCTATAATATAAGTCTTCACGCAAATTTCCCTTTTGAACCTCTTCGAAAAGATTTTTATTCGATGCTGACACGATACGAACATCAACTTTTATTGATTTTGTTCCGCCAACACGTTCAAATTCTCCATCTTGCAAAACACGCAATAGCTTCACTTGCATATTTTCTTTTATTTCGGCGATTTCATCTAAAAAAAGTGTCCCTTTATGTGCTCTCTCGAAGCGTCCTAATTTTCGCCCGACCGCTCCTGTAAATGCCCCTCTTTCATGTCCAAATAATTCACTTGCCAGTAGAGTCTCTGTAAGTGAAGCACAGTGTACGGGTACAAATGCTTCGTTTTTACGTAGACTCTCAGAATGAATAAGACGGGCTATTAATTCTTTACCTGTACCACTTTCTCCCTGGATCAAAACTGAGGCATTTGTTGGGGCCACTTGTTTAACCATATCCATTATTTCAACCATTTTTGATGATTTGTAAACTATATCAGAAAACTCGTATCTTTCATTAAGTTGAGATCGTAATTCCTTGTTTTCTTGTTCGAGTTTTTTCCTGCTAACAGCCTTCTTTAATATTTCAATAAGTTCATCGGTATTTACAGGTTTTGAAAGATAATGGAATGCTCCTGATTGTATTGCCTTAACAGCATTTTCAACCGTTCCATAAGCGGTAAAAACAATTACGAGTGTTTCTTCATTGATTTTCTTAACCTTTTGCAATAATTCCAAGCCATCTATATCAGGCATACGAAGGTCCGTAAGTACAATATCAGGCATATCACGTTTAACAATCTCTAATGCCTTGTAGCCATCATCGGCAAGGTCAACTTCATAACCGTGTACTTCAAGCAAGCTTTTAAGGCCTTCCCTTGTATTTTTTTCATCATCTACAACCAAAATTGAAGTATTAACACTCATAATATTACTCCTTAACATCCTCATTTTGTCTCTTTGATGTTTTAATATGAGGCAATTGCAATTTTCCCCTTCTTATCGGTAATGTAACTATTACTATAGTCCCTTCCCCTGTTTTGGACTGGACATGAATCCTACCATGATGTGCTTTAACAATATTATGAACATTCATCAGCCCAAGACCAGAACCTTCAGCCTTTTTTGTAAAATATGCATCAAAAATATTCGGTAAATCATCCTCGTCAATACCAATACCTGAATCACGGCATGTAATATTTACAAGATTTCCTTTAATAAATGAACTAACCTGCAGCTCGCCTCCGTTCGGCATTGCTTCAATAGCATTTTTGAAAATATTTAAAAAGACTTCGTACATTTTATCATTGTCGATATAAAAATACGGAATACTCTTTTCTAATGACACTTTAATTTTAATGTTATTTTCTTTTATTCTTGGCAATAAAAAGTGCGCAGCATTTTCTATACACTCATTTATATTGCCCTTTTTGAAAAGTGTTACCCTTGTTCTTGTAACATCTAAAAAGTTTTTTACTATTTTATCTAATCTCTCTGTCTCATCCGAAACAACTTTAATCCAATCTTCTATTTTTTTATTTTTGGACTTTCTTACCTCCTGTGCTATAAGCTTTAAATAAATATGTATTGTATTTAGAGGGTTTCCAATTTCATGAGCAAGACCAGCAGCAAGTTTTACAAGTGACTCAACATTCTTATCTCTCTGGCATGCTTCAATTTCATAATCAACCGCCATATCATGCAATATAACCAAAAATGAAACCATATTTTGATTGTCATCAAAAATTGGTATAAAACTTATTCGTAACTGCGAAGGCTTAGGCTTAAGTACTTCAATACAATAATTCATAGCACGTAAAGTACTACTGAAATGTTTTTTTATAAATTCGCGCAGACTTTCATCTTCAAATATATTATCCATAAATGGCCTGTCTTCGGATACAGAACGCATGAGTATATCTTTTGCTTTAGCATTACTAAAAGTAACTATCCCCTGTGGATTTATAATGAGTATACCTTCAGTTAAATTGTTCAAAATAGAGTAAACAAAATCCTTTTCCTTATTAATGCTTAAAATATACTTCTCAAGGCTTACCTGATCAATTTTGTTTAATCTATTTAAAAATTTTTCTATAAATCCATCTTGTTTAATCATTTCTTGTATTCCTTAACGATTTCAATAAATTCTTTCACCTTTGTCTTATCCTTATTCCCAGTTTCGGACTCAAGCTTGCTTGAGGCATCCACTGCATACGGATTAACCATATCTATTAATTTCTTAACGTTTTCGCTGCAAACACCTCCACTAACAATAATCTTTTTATTTTTTAATTCCATACTATCTTTTAAAATACTCCAATCAAATACATTTCCCGTACCACCATACTGGATATCTGAATATGTATCGAATAATATTAAATTTACTTTATTGTAACGTTTTATTTCAGAAAGCGTTTGTTTATCTTTTACCCTAAAAACTTTTATAACGTCATAACCTCTTTTAATAAAATAATTGCAAAAAGCAGGTGTCTCATCTCCGTGTAACTGAACTATTTTAATATTTGCATACGAACAAATCTCTTCTATGAATTTTTTTTTCTGATTTAAAAAAACACCGACATAATTACTAAAATTTGGGGTTTCCTTTATAATCCTTAGTGCCGTCTCCTTAATTATTTGTCTTGGACTTGGAGCGAAAATAAGACCACAATAATCTACTCCGAATAAAACTGCATATTTCGCATCTTCAGGATTTGTAATACCACATATCTTAATTTTTGTCATTTTTAATGTTCTCCCCTGAGTTCATTCATTTTCTTAATTATATCATCAGATTTTAATAGGGTTTCCCCTATTAAAAAAGCAGTTACGCCAATGCTCCTAAGACCTTGTATGTCTTCATAGGTATTGATACCACTTTCTGAAACCACAACAACGCCTTTAGGAATATGTCTTATTAATTTCTTTGTAACATTAATGTCGATTTCGAAAGTATTCAGATTCCTATTATTAATTCCTATAATCTCAGATCCAGCATCAATAGCCTTTTTCATATCAGCTTCAGTATGCACTTCAACAAGAGCGTCAATTTCGTATTTCTTTAAAATAGAAATATATTCGCAAATCTCATCTTGGTTAAGCACAGATGCTATAATCAATACAGCATCAGCATCTATAAGGGCAGATTCATATAACTGATATCTGTCAATAATAAAATCTTTTCTTAAAATTGGCAACGACGTATTCTGTCTAACTTGTCTTAAAAAACTAATTTTGCCTTTAAAAAAATATGATTCAGTTAAAACTGAAATTGCACATGCATTAGAAAATTCATACAATTGCGATATCTTTAATGGTACAAAATTATCACAAATCACACCGCGTGAGGGTGATGCTCTCTTAATCTCAGCAATAATATTTATTCCATGATGAGAAGTCAAAGCTTTCTTAAAACTTCGACGTTTACTTTTTAAATGCTCAAGTCTTTCCATAATCTTAAAAATTGGAAATCTTACCTTTTTCTTTTCTAATATCCGTTTTTTATGAATAATAATATCATCAAGTATCATTTCACTTAATCTCATTTGTAAAATGTATAAAATTATTTAATACTCTTTTACACTCACCATTATTTATTAACTTAAGCGATAAATCAAATCCCTCTTGAACATTTTTTACCCTATTCGAGGCCATAAAACCAAATGCAGCATTTAATAAAACTATTTCCAGCCTAGGTCCAGTAATAGAACCAGTTAATATTTTCCGTACCACTTTAACGTTTTCATCTATATTTGAGCATTTTAAATTTTCTATTGTTGTTTGACTCAATCCAATTTCATTCAAACTAAAAATATAATTACTTATCCCGCCATTCATTAAAAGCTCGCTTACTTGTGTCCTACCTAAAGTTGAAACTTCATCCATACCCTTTCCACATGGCGTGAAGCCATGAACAACAATTGCTCTTTTTACCTTTAGTAATTTCAGTACTTTTACAATCTTTTCAGTTAAATTTTTATCATACACACCAATAATTTGATAGGTTGGGTTAGCAGGATTAGTTAATGGTCCCAATATATTAAAAATTGTTCTATGTTTTATACTTCTTCTAACTTTCTGAACATTTTTTGTAGCCTGGTGAAAATGAGGCGCAAACAAAAATCCCATTCTCGTATTTATTATACATTCACCAACTTTATTAGCTGGAATATCAATCTTTGCTCCAAGCGCTTCAATTATATCAGCACTACCAGAGCGGGATGTTATAGCTCTATTACCGTGTTTTGCAACATAAAGTCCACCAGCGGCTAAAATAAATGAAATAATAGTTGATATATTGAAAATATTAATACCACCACCTGTGCCACAACAATCTACAATTTCAATGTTTTTAAATTTCTCTTTATTATCTACGTTATATATTTTTGTAGCAAATATTCTCATTACACTTGCAGAAATAGCTATTTCGTCTACTGTTTCCCCTTTTTCATGAAGATATTTAAGATATAAAGCAATGTCGTCCTTTGATACATCATTGCTCATTAATGAACTCATTGCTATAACAACCTCATTTTCAGATAAGTTTTCTTTTCTTTTAAGCTTATCAATAATACTCTTTAAGTTACATTTATCTAATTCCACTTCAATACCGAAAGTATTATTAATCTCTTTGCGTATATTATCTTCGATATGCATATTTGCTCCAAAATTATGTGTAAAAATTTAAATTAACTATTATAGAAATACTATATTTTTTATACTGTGTCAATAAGTTACAATTTAAAACTAAAGAAATAAATATTCTTATATTCTAAGTTATTATTTAATAAGAAGTTATATCTTAAACAATATTTTTTGGTTTATTCTTTGGATGGTTTTAGATTAAATAATTTTCTTTTTTATTTTATATCGAAATTAACTAACATATTCTATTAACTTATCGAACGCATCTCCATCTAACGGTTTCTCAAAATAATCATTTACACCTAATGCTTTTGCCGTTTCTTTTGTTTCATCATCTTCAATCCTTGTTAAAAATAAACATATTACATTTTTGTCAACGCTTCTTATTCTTCTTAAAAGTTCAATGCCATCAAATTCTGAAAAAGGCATATGTATATCTAAAAGACATACCTGAGGACGTTCTTTGTTAAATATTTCCCAGGCTTCTTCATTCTTTACAGTTGCAAATACTTCACATCCTTGACTTTCTATGATTTCCTTCAATGAATAACTTATGTCTTCCTCATCATCAACAATTAATATTTTTTTCTTTGACATATCAGAGTCCTTTTTACTTCTTATTGTCTTTTTTCATAATTGGCATCTCTAAAATAAACGTTGCACCTTTATTCTCACCTTCAGATTCTACCCATATTCTTCCCCCATGGTTTTCAACAATTTTCCGTACTCTTGCCAGTCCCATGCCCGTTACTTCAGTTGATGCTTTTGTCGTAACGAAATCTAAAAATATATCATTAAGAAGATCCTTTTTGATTCCATACCCATTATCAATAATTTTAATTAAGAATTTATCAGACCCGTTTCTAAATATTTTCAAATCTATTTTTTTATTAGCCTTATTGTTATATTTAACAGCATGTATAGCGTTTGTCGTCAAATTTATCAAAGCCTCTTCAAGATGAATTTTATTTCCACGTATTAATATATTTGGTTCGATATCCTTGTTAAATATTATAGAATCAAATTTAATTTGAGGCTCTATAATACTTAAATATGTCTCTACTATCTGATCCATTAGAATTACCTCAAACTCACCAGTAGTTTGCTTCGAAAATTCCCTAACAGCTTTTATCATCTTTGATATTCTCATAAGATTTTTACTAATACTATTGACTTTATTTTCAAGATACCCTACTTTATCTTCTGGGATTATACTTTGAAATTCTTCAAATAATGTTTTTTTAAGCGATCGAACCGTACATTGCACAGCAAATATTGGATTATCTATTTCATGCGCCATTGAAGCACTAAAGTGATCCATAGAACGCTGACGCCTTATTTGCTCATCACGTGCAAGCCGAACTTTTTCTTCTTCCCAATAAAGGCAATGCTCGATTGCTAATGCAACTTGGTTCGTTAAAATATCAAAAACAGCTATATCTTCTTCAGAATATAACATACCATTTACCTTAGGCCCTAATATCATAAAACTAAAAAGACTCCCCTCAACAAATTGTGGGACTAATAATACATCACGCTGAATATTCGGCATATTAAGATCTTTTATTATATCTATAAAAATTGGTTTTTTGATATGATACAAAGTACTTACCATTGATGAATCTTTTAATATTTGTATTCCAAATGGATATTTTTCATTCACTTTTATATTTTTTAAATTGTAAGCGTTCTCTCCTTTTGAGTATATGTATATACCAATGTATTGAGGGTTTACGATTTCCTCAACTTTTTCAACAACTGATTTTAGAAGTTCATCTAAAACTTTTATTTGAGACATTTCATTTGCAAGTTCTCTTAAAGCTTTCTGATATTTTTTCTGTTTTTCTAATAGTATATTCTCAGCACGATGACGGAAATGATTATACATAAATGGCGCCATAGTTGCCAAAACTGCCATAAAAACCATAGCTAATATCCAAAGACCGGTTTTAAATCCAAACAAAAATGGAAGTCCTAAAACAACCGTGTAAACAACAATAAATATTCCTGCTCTGGTAACCGCAACTGTTATATCCATTAATCTATATTTAACAATTGCATATGCAACTAAACCTATATAAACACTAATTAAAATATTTAAATACGGTGGAAAATATATTCTGTACCACATGGGCCAGTTTGTTGCTCCGCCAACAAATCCAATAATCGCAGCAAAGGTAAAATATTTTATTTGCTCTCGCTTTATTCCAGAAAATAGTTTTAACCCTTTGATCAGCCACATAAATCCATATAAACACTGCCAGAACCAAAAAATTAAATAAATATTAAAAAATAAGGTGGGGTTAGGCCAGAAACCAAGACTATAACGAGGCTCGATGCTTGAATATAATAAAGATCTTATATTTAATAAAATAAATATAAAATTTATAAAATAATATACACCTAGTTCAATTCTTTTCTTCTTTAATATACCAATGAAGGCAAAAACAAAATGTAGATATGTAACATTGATTAAAATAATTCCTATAACTAGTACTTTAAACCATAACAAAGCATAATTCTCATCCGAGCATAACTGCCAAATATAATACCCAATGCTGTATAGTGCAACACTTGAATTTAGAAAAAAATATGTCCTATTCTTTACACCTCTAGGATTTCTTAAAAGAACAAAAATTCCCAGAAAAATACACGTAATAAAATTTATTAATCCTGAAAAACCTAAATATGTCATATCAACTTCTTTTAATTATAACAAAGAAAATGACATTGCTTGGTTCATGTGTTATATGCATAGAATAGTCTTTAATTCCGCAGTTCTTAAATATGTCTATGACTTCTTCTTCGCTTCGATGATAAAATCTCCAATCACACCACCAATCCGGTGCAAGTGGTTTATAGGATTTTGAGTCTTTATGCGCAATAATAATTTTTCCATTTTCTTTCAATAAATTGAAAGAAAACAATATTAATCTTTTAAGAACACGCTCTTGCAAATAATCTGCTAGTCCAATTGAGTAAACTAAGTCCTTTTTGCCCAAGATCGTATAATATTTGTCAGGATTCATTGAGTAATCTATAACATTGTGACTAAAATAACTGTATTGTATATTTTTAGGAGAGTTTTTTAACAAATGTTGAGAAAAATCTAAAGCTTCAATGTCCTGGTCTACTAATGTAAAAAGAATAGATTTATTTGTGTGGTAATTATCATCGATAAATATTTCTTTTATTTCACGCGAGGAGCCGCATCCAAGATTTAAAATCTCAATAAATGGAGAATTGGATTCATCAATAAAATCCATAATTAACTTTTTCATGCATATTTTTCTATTCCTTACCGCTACAGCATACTCATTCTCAAGAAGATACCTATCATAACAATATCCGATATGTGGCGCGAAAGGAATTTGATTTTTATATATAACTTCGATTAACTCATGGTCACCCGGATAGCCATGTGGTTTCTCAAAAGCATGCTTTACGATGGGAGCTTTATAAACACGTCCGCTTGATAATTCTCGGAAAAGCTGTTTTAGATTCTTTGTTAAACGTTTATCATTTAAAATATTTTCAAGTTTATCGCCTTGTTTCAAAATTTTATTATTAACATGCTCGGTTTTTTTGTAGGCTATTTCTCCGGGAAGTAAATTTTTACGCATCGATGAATCTATCTCAGATAAGGTATATAAATATTCCAAGAAATACTCAAACCAAAATTGTCTGGCAACATCTTTGATTTTCTTATCCTGTATTCTTTCTAAGAACGGTTCAACATACTTTTGTATCAAAGCTCTTAACAAGTTCTTAAAGTCTCTCCCTTTAAAATTTTGGAATGTCACTCCATACCTAAACTGACTCTTATCTTCGCTGTGTCGTGACCATATAACGTTAAAATCAGCTTCAATTTTACGATAATATGAAAGATCCATTTCAACTCTAGCTTTTTGTATTGAAAGCGGTTTTTCTACAAAAAAACCCAATCCTGTTTCACTAACATCAATACCTTTAGCTTCACCATTTCCCTCTATCTTAATATTAAAATCAACAGGAATGCGCAAAAAAGTCCTTTTATTTTTTTTCTTTACTACCATATATAGTACCCCTCCATAGGCACTAATTTTTTTAAAAAACTATTAAAATATCTAATTAAGATCTATTCTTTATCGAATTTATAACTAAACCCTAAAAAGAATGAATCAACGCTTAAAATTGAAAATGATCCTCTTCCATTCTGACTATAAACATCGCCCCATCCATTATCTTCAACCTTGTTTCTAAAAGAACGAACCCACCCTAGATCAATACTAAATCTGTCAGTAATCTCGTATCCGGCACCAATTCCTAAATGGTGTTCGGTTATTAGGGATGAAAAACAGTTCGCATATAAAACATCTGGCCGGATCGGAGATTGGCCGTAATTATATCCACCACGTAATTTTAACTTATCTATTATTTCATATTGTGCACCAACGCTAAATACCCATTGATTTTCCCAACCATTACCTCCATTTGAAGGAGACTTTTCTAAAATATCAACCCATCGCCAATGTATAAATTTTATATCAGACTCTAACAAAATATCTTCCGTTGGTTTAAATGCTGCCCCCATAACATATTCCGGAGGTCCATTAATTTTATCCAGAACATCGTTATAATCATCAAAACGATAATTCCAACGCGGGCTTTTATAAGAAGCTCCTAAGGAAAAATAATCTCCTATATCAAAAATTCCTCCTGCATTAAAACCCATTCCCCATGCATGGCTTCCATTATCATTTCCAATTGTCTCAGTAAATCCTGCATTTGTAATATCTGCCTCAAATCTGCTGAACGTTGCTACTGGAGATACACCTATTGATAGAATATCTATTGGTTTATATGCAACAGTATACTGCTCCCCGTTAAGTAAAAGGTGGAAATTAGGAGAAAAAACTCCTAAAA
>CAZLCT010000015.1:0-33602 GCA_964558015.1 uncultured bacterium
TGAAAAAAATATTCTTAAAATATAAAACTAAAACTTACTTCTCAAAACTATTCATTACCAGATGTGTCGCTTAATCCTTGATTAGACGAATCTTGAGAAAAAGATGATTTTTCAGCACCGGAGGAATTGAGATCCTTTTCAAAAGCATCTAATACTGCCTTTTGAATTACTTCACGACATTCTAACGTAATCGGGTGGGCAATGTCTTTATGTTCATTCTCTCTAGACACGGTTATTTTCATATCAAGAGGTTTACCGCAGTTATTGCAGTATTTACTGCGCAAGACATTTCTGTGACCACAATTAGGACATGGCTCTTTAACCCTTCTAGAAGGCATTGCCACGAAGAGTCCTTTGTTCCCTTCAATTATCTTTAAGTCACGTACAACAAAACGATTATCAAAAGTAATTGTTGCAAAAGCTCTCAGCTTTTTGTCTCTGTTTTCTTTTCTGAAAATCTTAACTTCTGTGATGTTCACGGCTCGCACTCCTTAATTTTCATACATTGTTAATTAACCGTTTGACAAATAAAAGTCTTGATTCCCTTATATGATACAAGCACATCTTGTGCTCGCTGAGCATCTTTTTTATAATTGAATAAGCCAAATATTGTCGGTCCGCTTCCGCTCATTAAACATGCAGGGACATTATTTTTTTTCAATAAATGTAATACTTTTCTAATGTTAGGTTCTTTAAGACAAGCAACATGATAAAGATCATTTTGTAAAAAACCCCCAAGAGACAGAATATCCCTCTTTGCTAAAAATTGAGAAAGCATTATAACGTCATGACTTAGTTTTGTCAAGTTTAATCCTGCTCTGGAAGGATATTTGAAAGATTTGTAAACATCTCTGGTAGAAAGAGATATGTCAAATATAACAAGCAGAAGCCAATATCTTGGTTTTCTTCCCAAATCAACTATAAGATCCCCTCTTTCAATTCCTAATGCAGTAGAGTAAGGATAAAGGAAAAGAGGTACATCAGCACCTAATTTTCTACCTAAATCTAATAATTCGTTAGATTTAAGCCCTAATTTGTACAATCTGTTTATTCCATAAAGGGTATATGCAGCATCTGAGGATGCTCCACCTAAACCAGATCCTGCAGGTATATTTTTTTTTAAATAAAAATGAATCCCACTTTTAAAATTGACTTTATTTTTTAACAGTTTATACGACTGATAAATTAAATTTTTCTTTTGAGAACAGGGAATTGGACCGTCAACAATAATCGTACATCCTTTTTTAGCTTTGGTAATTATTAATTTATCACAGAGAGAAATTTTTTGGAATATTGTACAAATATTATTGTATCCATCTTTCCGTTTACCAGTAAGTCGAAGATATAAATTAATTTTGGCAGGAGGCGAAAAGGTCAATGAATTCATTCTGTTGATACCAATTTTTTTAAGAAGAATAAAACTAAAATAAATATTACGATTTCTTCTTTATCGAAAGGACTTCTTCTGCAGCTTTTACTATATTATCAAACGACAAATTATATTCAGTCATTAAATCCTGAGGATCTCCAGACTGCCCAAAACGATCCATTATACCAATAAACCTTTGAGGGACAGGATAATGAACAGACAAATATTCAGCAACCGCACTTCCTAAACCACCCATAATACTATGTTCTTCACAAGTAACAACACAACCTGTTTTCTTAACAGAATTCATTAGAACATCAGTACCTAATGGTTTTATCGAAGACATATTAATAATCTCAACAGATATGTTCTTATTATTAAGTACTTCACACGCTTTGCGAGCTTCATCTACCATGATCCCACAGGCAACTATTGTCAAATCACTACCTTCTTTAACTATTTGTGCCTTTCCTATTTCAAAACGCCCACCCTCCCAAATAGAAGGAACCTTGGGTCTACCTAAACGTATAAAAACAGGCCCTTTATAATCAATTGCAGCTTTTACTGCTGCTACTGCTTCGGGAGCATCACAAGGAACAATAACAACCATCTCCGGTATAGTACGCATCAGTGCAATATCTTCGAGTGACTGATGGCTTACACCGTCAGGTCCAACAGAAATACCGCTGTGTGTCACAACAATCTTAACATTAAGATTACATACGCTGACAGTATTTCTAATTTGCTCCCACGCCCTTCCAGAAGCAAATATTGAAAATGTACTAACAAAAGGGATTTTACCGCTAGCAGCAAGACCAGCAGCGACTCCTATCATATTTTGTTCAGCAATGCCACAGTTAAAAAACCTCTCAGGAAAACATTTAGCAAACTTTGCCGTTTTTGTCGAAACAGAAAGATCAGCATCTAAAACAACAATACGGGAATCTTTTTTACCTAATTCAAGTAAAAGTTCACCGTATGCATCCCGCGCCATTTTCATTTCAGTCATATTACCCTATGCCTTTAATTCATTAATTGCTTTATCAGTCTCACCATTATTTGGGGATTTACCATGAAAATCTAAATTGTTTTCCATAAAAGAAACACCTTTGCCTTTAACAGTATTAGCTATAATAACCTTGGGCTTCCCTTTTATCTTTCGTGCATCCCCAATCATATCAACAATTTCTTTTATATTATGACCATCAACTTCATTTACATAAAAACCGAAAGATTCAAATTTTTTAATAAGGGGCTGAACATTCATAATTTCTTCAATCTTTCCGTCAATTTGCATTCTATTGTAATCAATAAATACATATAAATTGTCCAAACGATAATGTGAAGCAAACATCGCGGCCTCCCATACCTGGCCCTCCTGTAACTCACCATCACCCAGAATAACATATGTACAAGAATTCTTTCTATCCAGTCTATCAGCTAATGCCATCCCGCAGGCAACAGATAAACCCTGTCCTAACGAACCGCTTGCAACTTCAACACCGGGAGTTCTTGGATGAGGATGCCCCTGAAGAATTCCACCTAATTGCCGGAGTTTATTAAGTTCATCTTTAGGAAAGTAGCCTAAACGTGCTAAAACAGAATATAATGTAGGGCAAGCATGTCCTTTTGAAAGATGAAATCGATCCCTTCCCTCCCATTTAGGATTTTTAGGGTCAATATTCATAACCCAATAAAACAACGAAACAACTAACTCAACAACAGAAAGTGAACCACCGGGGTGGCCGGACTTTGCGGCTGAAAGCATTGTAATAACATCAACACGCACTTCATTCGCAATTTTCCTAAGGTTCTGTAATTCATTTTTATCAAGTTTTTTATCCATTAATTATTCCTTTAAAAGCATCTCCTTAAACACGTGCTTACTTTGCAATATTTACACAAATTAATACAAAAAAAAAGTTTTATTTAAATTAGCAATAACAATGTGATGTATTGTAACTGTTTACAAAATAAGTTCAAGCATAAATTATTTATTTTGTTCCCTCAATCTCAATTTTTCCCTCAACTTAACATTTTTTTCATCAATTGAAATTGCTTTTTTAATATATTCAACCGATAACTCCTTATCTTTTAAAGCCCAAGAGACATCACTTAAATGTTCTAAAATAACAGGGTCTTTACTTTCATAATGCAAAGCTTTCTCTAAATATTCACGAGCCTTATTATAGTTTTTCTTTTTATAATATACCCACCCCAGACTATCTAAGTAAGCGCCAACTTGGGGTTCAAGTTCTACAGCCTTACTAATCATTTTAAGGGCTTCATCAAGAAAAATTCCACGCTCAGCATACATATATCCTAGATAGTTAAGGGATTCATGATGGTCGGGATTTATCTTAATTGCCTGCTTAAAAGATTCCACTGATTTTTCAAAATTATCAGTAGACTCATATAATACTCCCAAATGAAAATAGATAATTTCATTCTTCTTGAAAAAAGGAAGTGCTTCGTTATATGATTCGATCGCCTCTTCATATTGGCCTAATGATTCATAAGTTAAGCCTAAATAAAAAAATATTTCCTTTCGTTCTGCATTTAACTTTTTTGCCTGAATAAATTGCTTTAGCGCTTTTTTGTCATTCCCCATTCTTAAATAAAGGACTCCTAAATTCACATAGGCATTTATATCAACAGGATCTATATCAACTATTCTCTCAAGAGGCTCGATAGCTTTATCATAATCTCCATACATTTGATAAAGAGAAGCAAGACTATAACAAATAATTTTTTTCTCTGGATTTAAGGAACAGATCGTCTCAAGTTCTTCAATGACTCCTTTTTCATCGCCAAGCCTATCATAAATAGATGCCAAGGCAAAATGAGACTTGATATCTTCAGGATTTTTTTCAATCACCTCTTTAAATTGCTCAGCGGCGTTTGAAAAATCCTCCTTTTGAAAATTAATAATTCCAAGATTATAATAATCCCTTAAATGTGCCTGCCCTAATTCAATGATTTTTTCATATAAGGGAGCTGCTTCATCACTATTTCCTTCACTAATATAAATTTCGGCTAACATACTTAATGTTGGAACATTTTCAGGATCAAACTCCAAAATATCAGCAAGTATCTGTTTTGCTTTATCCTTCTGGTTATCCGAAAGATAACAATAAGCAAGAATAAACTTAGGGCGGGAATCCTTTGGGTTTATCTCAACAGCCCTTATGAAATGTTTCTTGGCTTTCTCAATATTAGCTAAAGAAAGATAACATACGCCTAGGTGTAAATGAAGAGGAAGATTTTCCTTGGTTGCTAATTTTAAAGATTTTCTTAATTCCTTAAGAGCTTTTTCAGTATATCCAAAATTTTTATACAAAAGCCCTTTTGTAAAATGTTCTAATGAAGTATGCTCTTTATCATTCTTTAAAGTAAAATCAATCCTTGCCTCTCCCATAGCAGAAACAGAGCCAGCCCCTGCAACCACACATATCACTATACCTGTTATAAATAAATTAATTATTTTTTTCATTGAAAAATAAGACCTCACCCACATGGGAATAATAACCAAAAGGGATAGTACAGAAATAGATCCTAAGTAATTACTAATACGTATCTTCTCTCTACTCCCTTTATTTCCATGATTTAAAGGAAGGGTTGAAAGGATAAAAAAATAACGTATTGATTTAACAATTCTGTATAAAAAACAATAATAAATCAATCTCTTCTTCCAGTTCGATAAAGGAATAAAAAATGCAACTCATCAATAATTTATATTTAAAAAGCAATCACCCGAGATCACTATCTAAATAAAAAGAACTGGCAAGATCAAGAAATTATCTATTTTTCTTTTTGTGCCTGTTTAATCTTAATTTCTTTTTCCTTTTGTGTTTATTCATCTTTTTCTTCTTGCGTTTACGACCGCACGGCATATGATGACCTCCTTTAATAAACAGACAATTTAAGTTAACTTAGTTAGTCTAAACTATAAAACAAAACAGTTAATAAAAAATCGTTGTTTTAAAGTAATACTAAAGAATATACAATAAATTCGGCTAAAAAAAATCATTTGAACTTCTGTTCTATAGCCGGAACTTCGTTAATAGATCACCTTATTTAATGGATACTCAACTATCCCAGAAGCTCCCGCTTTCTTAAGTTTAGGAATAATTTTTCTAACCAAACTTTCATCAATGATAGTATCAACATCAAGCCAATTACGATCACTTAATTGTGAAACTGTTGGTTTATTTAAAGCAGGAAGAATCTTGAGAATACTTTTCAAATTTTTCTTCTGCACATTCATCTTAAGACCAACTTTATCTTCGGCCTGAATAGCACCTTTTAATAAAAGAGCAATATTATCTATTTTCTCTTTTTTCCAGGGATTTTTTAAACTTTTCTTATTTGCTATAAACTTTGTAGAAGATTCTAATACGGTATCTATAACTCGCAGGTTGTTCGCACGAAGACTCGACCCTGTTTCCGTGACCTCAACAATTGCATCTGCAAGTGTGGGAGGCTTTACTTCAGTTGCCCCCCATGAAAATTCAACATCAGCACTAACTTTATTCTTCTGTAAATATTTTTTTGTGACATTTACTAATTCAGTAGCTATTTTTTTCCCCTTAAGGTCTTTAACCCTCTTAAATTTGGAGTCATTTTTTACAGCCAATACCCATTTAACACTTTTACGTGACTGCTTTGCATAAGTTAAATTTAGTATTTCAGTTACATCTGAGGCATTTTCAACAATCCAATCATATCCTGTTAAAGCAGCATCAACAATACCGTCTTCGACGTAACGCGGCATCTCCTGCGGACGCAGCAAGATAACATCAATATCATCGTCATCAATAGTTGGATAATATGAACGAGAACGGATGGTTATTTTAAACCCCGCTTTTGCAAATAGCCGACAAGTCGCTTCCTCTAAACTCCCCTTTGGGAGCCCTAATTTTAACTTTTTCTTATTCATAAGTTTATTCCTGCCTGTTTTTTGAAATTATTGTATCCACTAAATTATTTTATGTCAAGATTGTAGAATAAAAGCAGATATAGTTTGCGATACTTTAATATTACTAAAATTTTATATCTTCTGTATTGATTGTCGGAACTGATACTCCACTTAAAAAATTAACTCTATCCTCTGCAGCTTTTCTCATGCCTTCATTTGTATTTTTAACATCGAGACTTAAATATTTTTTGTAAAAATAATGTGCTCTTTTTATATCATGTAATTTATCGTAACATGATGCAATAAAATAAATCGCGTTAGATGAATTTGAGTCAAGATTATATATCTTTTGATATGCTTGTAACGCTTCTTCAAAAAGTTCTTCCTGAAAATAGCAATACCCCAATTTTTCTCTCATTTCAATATCTTTGGGATTAAGTGCAACAGCTTTTGTGAGAGCATATATGGCCTGTTTAAAATCATTCTTCTCTATATAAATTACCCCAAGAAGATAATAAGGGAAATGTTGCGCCCTCATACGAACTGACTTTTTGAGTTCATCAATTGCAAAATCAACAAGTCCAATTCTATAATAAGCATCCCCCAAGGCCGCATAATATAATGGTTCATAAGGGTTTAACCAAATCGCTTTTTTAAATACCTCGAGAGCTCCGTAAGGATCTCCGTAATTCATGAGAACTTGACCTTTCTGAAAAACCCTTACCGCCTCTACTGCATTTTCCTCAATCTGTTTTTGATCTAATTCACTAAGAGTAATGCCAAGTTTTTTCTTCTTGCCCTCTCTCTCTATAACAAAATTAACCTTCTCACCGACTGGTAAAAGTGGCAGGATTGACATAAGCCCTGAAGGATCAAGTTCTTTTTCGTAAAATGAATAATCCTCAATTTCTAAAATAATATCGTCGTTCCTCAGCCCCCCTTTTTGGGCAGGACTATTTTGATCAACCATGAACACTTTATACCCCTGGCCCGTATGAAAAATAAGATGTACTCCTAAATACGACCGGGTATCATCACCAACTCTTCTTCCTTCAAAAATTGCAGGATCAAAATGTGAAATATAAGAAACAGGTGACATTCCCTGCCGATCTGTGTAATGTAAGGAAACGCATTGAGGAAGATAAAATTCAATAAGTTGACCATTTTCATTAAAAGCTCTCTCAAACGGCTCATATAAACCAAACCATTCTTTATACTGACTCGCCTTATGCATTTCTTTAGGATAAAGCTCAATAGTCTGAATAACTTCAGTGTCCTGGTAAAAAATAATCGAAAGGCGTTCTAAATCATGCTTCTTTGCATTGTAATCATAACGCTTCCCCTTAATAACCTCTTCTATTGGTTTACCAAGTACCTCCTCGGCGTCTTTTTTTGTTGAAATACCAGGATCAAGACCTAAGTAACCGCCTGCATATATATTCGGGCAAAATATAATCAAAAAACCCACTATAAAAATATTTTTTTTCATACAATATTTCCTAATATAACTAATTATTCAATACTCACTACCTTTATATTAAAAATAAGATCTTTACCTGATAAAGGGTGATTAAGGTCAACTGTTACTGTTTTCTCATTTATACTAGTTATTACTCCGGGTATCATTCTTCCAGTTGAATCCTGTAATTTTATTACCATACCCCTCTGAGGTTTCATATCTTTTGGTAAAGAATCAATGGGAAATTCTTTAATTAACTTTTCATTCCTCTCGCCATATGCATCGGATGCATTTATCAATACCTCTTTTTCTTCTTTCAATTTCATCCCTTTAACTGCTTTATGAAAACCAGAAATTAATTTACTTTTTCCCACAATAAACTCAAGCGGTTTACCCTCAGGAGACTTATCAAATACGGTTCCATTTGTTAGTCGTCCTGAATACTCAACTTTTATAGTATCACCTTCGGCAACAATATTTTTTTGAATATTTTCTTTAGAAACAACATTATTTTTCGCATTTTCCGCAGATTCTTTTCCATCTTTCTGTCCACATCCACTTATGGAAACTAGTCCACAAATAAAAACAAAAGCTAAAAAACATCTAAAAATGGATGATAAACCAACCGTCTTCCCTTTCATATTAATCTCCTTATTTTTTAATATAATCTAAATGTGAAAAAATGTTACTCCGTTATTTCAACCGTATCGGTTGTTTCTATCTCAAGTGTTTCACCAGTCGCTTCAGTAGTAATAGCAGCTTCTTCCTTGGCTAAAAGCTCATCATATTTTTTCTTATATTCATCAGCTTTTGTTTTTAAATCCTCATATTTTTTCTTTAATGCAGCATATTCATTCAATTGCTTTTTGTTTTTTTGTTCCAGCTCTTTATATTCTGACGCTTTATCTTTTTCTTCCTTAAGCTTTTCCTGTAGTTCCTTGATTTTTTTGTTCGCATCGTTCAATTTATGCTTAGTTTGCTTTAGTTCCTGCGAAGTTTGTGTTATCTCCTGCTCTTTTTGTGCTTCAGATTCCTTAAGCATATCTACTTCAACCTCAAGTGAGGTAATTTTATCTTTTAACTTTTTATTAAAGAAAAATGCCTCGGCTTGAGAAAATACACTGCCATATAAAAAAATCGCACATAAAACAATTAAACTAAAAATAATCCTTTTTTTCATCTTCTCCTCCTTAATTTATAAATTTTAAATACAAAATTTCAATCTATCTTAAAATGGTTTTTCCCTCATGATGTTTTGTGCCGCATATTGTGCCTCAGAATACACTGTGAGAAAAGGAACCTTTTTTTCTCTTGCTATTTTTTTACATGACTCATATTCGGGAGATACTTTTACTTTCGTATTTGAAAGTTTACTCACCTTTACTTTAACCGACTCCCCAAATGTTTTAACATTAATGACTTTACGGGGTAGAATAGCTCTTCTTACAGAAGAAAATCTAACCCCAATTGTTGTTGTTTCTGAAAAAATTATATTAACTATTTTTTTCTCCCTCGATGCATCAAAAAGAACCGACAATTTATGTGCAGGGCGATTCTTTTTCATGATTATGGGAGTCACAAAAACATCTCTAGCCCCGCATGAGAGTAATTGTGAAAAAAGTTCTTCATATACAACAGGTGACATATCATCAATATTCGTCTCAAGAAGGATGAGAGTCTCTTCCTTAAGAATATTATCAATGCCGCCCAATACAATGCGTAAAAAATTCCCGTGACCGGTACACTTATTTGTGCCTCCCCCATAGCCAATTTTTTCAACGACAAACCTAGGAATAGGCTCATTTGGTTTTGTCAATGATGCGATATATGATGCACCTGTCGGCGTAACTAGTTCATAAGGAATATCACTAAAAACAACCGGATACCATTCAAGCAACTTAAACGTAGCAGGCGCACATAGAGAATAACAACCGTGCGAAGTTTTTGAAACATACCCTGAACTAATATGAATATTTTGCACAAAAACTTTTTGAATGTCAAAAAAAACAAGACAAATTGCCGCAGAAACAATATCTATGATTGAATCAACAGCTCCAACTTCATGAAAATGAACTGCCTCAACACTGGTGTCGTGTACATAGGCCTCTGCCTGTGCAAGCCTAGCAAACAGCTTCTTACTTATTGAAACTACTTTTTCATCCAAAGAAGAATCATCTAATAACTTTTTGATTTCTTTATATGATACTTCTCTTTTGCCTGTCTTTCCTAAATTCTTTACTTCTACTGTAAACTGAGTGCCCCGTTGTCCTTCGCGTTTAATCTTCTTCCTGGAAAGTTTATATCCTTTTAAATTTAATTTAAGCAATTCACGTTTTAAAAAGTTAAAATCCATACCAAGGTCAAGAAATGCACCTACAGTCATATCGCCACTAATTCCTGACGAACAATCAAGGATGGCAATTCTTTCCTTTTCTTTTTTATCTCGTATTGATTTCAAACTTTGATGCACCTTATATTATGAATTAACTTCAGATTCAATAGCAGGCCGAGCTAAAAACCGAACTCCCACATTAAAAACTTTCCTTTTCTTATCTCTTACTACATGAATAACACGAACAATAGGATTCCCTTTAGTATCTAGAAGAACAGAATCAAAATCAACATACCGCCCCAAGCGTTTATGTGCAACCTTAATCGCAATAACCGTCTCAGGGAAAGGATTCTTTTTCATAATCAGTTTAAGGCCGCCTTTGCTTGCATTCTTAAGCATTGTCTTGCCTTCAATTATTTTTGAAGAATAAACAGAATAGGAAATCGGGATGTTACACCTATGTCGTTTAAATCTCCTTTTTTCCTCTTTTTTCTTACGCATATATTAACCTTAATTTTCTAATATTAAATAGACGAAATAAAAAACATAATTATTCATAAATGATAATTGCATATCTAAGAACTTATAGCTTTATCTACTATCATAACTGCAAAACAAGCCGCACCAAAGCCATTATCAATATTAACCACAGCGACACCCGGAGCACAAGAATTCATCATCGTAAGAAGCGGAGCGATCCCAGAAAAACTTGCACCATAACCAACGCTTGTAGGTACAGCAATTACAGGTTTATCTACCAAACCGCCTATTACACTTGCAAGGGCCCCTTCCATGCCTGCTATACAAATAATAACAGCTGCTTTATGTAATTTCGGAAGTAAATCAAGAAGCCTATGAATACCAGCAACACCACAATCATAAAACTTCATTACATTTTGGCCCATAACCTCTAATGTTATGGCCGCTTCCTCAGCAATAGGTATATCGCTAGTACCAGCAGTAATAATGGCAACAGGGTTCTGTAATCCATTCTTTTTTTTATTATTCCTTACTTTATAATATGCTATTTTACCTTCAATTGAATAAGAAAGAAACGGAAATGTTTTCTTTATTTTTTTAAAACTATCAATATTAAGCCTAGTAATTAGTATACTTTGTTTTGCTTTTTTGAGTGATCCAATAATTTTTTTCAACTGAACAATAGTCTTTCCGGGTGCAAAAATAACCTCGGGTAAATGTGTCCTTATACGCCTATGATGGTCAATTCTGGCAAAAGACAAATCCTCATAAGGAAGATTCCTTAACTTCTCGAACGCCTTTTTATTAGAGATTTTTCCCGATCTTAGATCAGTCAATATCTTTTTTACCATTGTTTCTGAATACATATACTTACTCTTTTTTATAATTAAAAGCCTAATCTTGGAACTGATGACAACCCAAAGTCAGACGATTTTCCTCGTCTGAACAGTTCATATCCATACCGTGCAACCATTGCCCCGTTATCTAATGAATGATCCACAGGTGGAAACAAAACTGTAATATTATATTTTTCAGCTTCCTTTGCAAGCTCCATACGTAATAGATTATTAGCCGTTACTCCTCCTCCTGCTGCAATAATCTTTGCCTTATTTGCAATTGCAAGGGCTATCGTCTTATTAACTAAATCATTAATTACACTTTTTTGAAAAGAAGCACAGATATCAGGAATCTCTTTCCTAACATTTTTACATTTCTTCACATAATATAAAACAGCAGTTTTTATGCCACTAAAGCTAAAATCAAAACTATTTTTAAATCTCCCGCATTTAAAACGAATTTTATCAGGGTTTCCACTCTTTGCAACCTCTTCGATAATAGGGCCTCCAGGATAACCGAGGCCGAGAATTTTTGCAACTTTATCAAATGCTTCGCCGCACGCATCATCTCTGGTAGACGCTAATTCTTTAAAATTATTTCTAGTACACAAGACAATACTCGTATGTCCGCCCGATACAACCAACCCGATATAAGGCCGGTGTGGTACTCTCTTATTGATAAAATTTGCAAAAATATGAGCATGGAGATGATTGACGCCAACAAAAGGAACACTCAAGGTCATGCTTAGTGCTTTTGCAAACGACACACCGACCAACAAGGAGCCTATAAGCCCAGGTCCATAAGTAACACTAATAAGGTCAATATTATTAGAATCAACTTTCCCTTTTCTCAATGCTTCTTTGAATATAATATCAATATTTTCTAAAGTATGCCTAGATGCAATTTCAGGCACAACCCCGCCGAAAGGTTTATGTTTAGCCAAACTTGAAGATACAATATTAGACCGTAAAATATTACTGTTTTCCAGTACAGCACACGCGGTTTCATCACATGATGTTTCTATACCAAGCGTTATCAAGGTATCCTCCTATTTAAGTAGCGAGTAGAAAGTAGAGAGTAGAGAGTATAAAAAAAGTATTAATAAAATATTTTATAGTTATTTAAAAAACTACTTTATACGCCTTCTTTATCACTCAAATTGAATATCCTCGTATCTCGCATAATATCATAAAAAATATTATTATCACTCATTACTGATATCATAGAAAACTGTCTTGGAAGTTCCTCCCAATCTTGTCCTCTATTTACATTATCTTTAAAAATCTTTAGAGCTTTATCAATATTGAGAACAATTATGCCTGTAAGATCATATAAAATTAACCAGTAAAGATTCAATTGCTTGAAATGGGATTTATTTAATAAAACGTTTTTTTTCTTTATTCCTTCTGATAAAAATTTAACCCAAGACCTTTCATAAATGTCACCTTCAATTCCTTCGCTAGAAATACCATTATCTATTGAGCTCATGATAGGAACAATTTCACCATTTTCATCTACACTATCGACTAGAATAGCTTTTTTATCAAATTGTTCTAGGGCAGTAGCATCCGCCTGTGTTTTTTCATTTCCTATATCACTATGCTCTATTCCAATAGTCAAGTCACTTTCATATTGTAAAATAATATCTGGAGACTCAGACTTTTCTATTGAAATAGGATATTCAAGCAATCCATTATTAGCAAGTTGTATTAAGTACAAAACAATACAATATCTCTCACGGTCAGATGAAGTTCTTCCGTCTAACCTTCCAGGTACATTTGTATTTACTTTTGATAATTTATAAATTAAATCTTGAGCGTTATCAGCTTGTAATTTATTACCATATTGTTTACCAAAAAAATCGTTCATTTTAGATTTTTATTTATAGGTATTATAAGTCGCTTATCTGCCTTTTTTATCTTTTATTCATTTTACTTCTTGCTTTTTCCACTTTAATGTTAATCTATGTCAACCCATGTTCTTTCTCTCTACTCTCTACTCTCTACTCTCTTCTCTCTACTCCTATCAAATCTCTTACCCTTACCAATTCGATCCCTTGTGCCTGAAGTTGTGGAATTAATTCAGAAATAGTTCGTAGCGTATTTCGACGATAATGTCCGATTCCTATGGCACTACCATTTTGTTTTGCAACACGAGCAAGTTGCTCAATTTGTCTCTTAATATACTCAGGATCGTTATTATTATCGAGAAAAACATCACGCCTTATGTACTGTAAATTATTACCTTCAACAATATCCCGGACAACAGTATATTGTGACGTTACGCTATCTAGGAAAAAAATATTTTTTCTCTTTAGAGTGTTTATAATTATTTTCATAATATTTTTATCAGCCGTAACTTTCGATCCCATATGATTGTTAGTACCTACCGCGTTTGGAACTGATGCTAAATTTTCTTCTATTATCCGCTCGACTTCTTTGGGTTTCATCGATACACGTATTGTTCCGGGTCCCGGATCTATAGCACTATTCTCAGCTTCAAGCGGAAGATGCAGCATAACGTCATGTCCATGGAGGTATGCTTGATTAGAAAAATATTCAGAATAAGACAGCCGGGGTAGAATTGAAACTGTTACTTCTTGCGGCAGAGAAAATAAAAGGTCTTCATATTTTCTATTGTATCCAACATCATCTATCACAAATGCAACTTTTGACTTTAGCCCTTTTGCATATTGTTTTCGAGGCGAAGTACGAGTTTTTTCACTTTTTCTTTCAACATATTTCGGTGGAATATAGGAGACTGCGGGAGGATATCCTCTGCCTACCCCCTCTCGAAAGGCAAGGGAGCAGAACAGTAAACTTTTATAATAAACCTGAGCTTCAAAAACATCACGCCCTTCCCTCTTGGTATATCTTTCATTTCTTACTTTATACTTACCTGGAATACTTTCTCTTATTCCTTTCCAAAGCTTCCGTATCTTGACCTCAGGAATAACATCCAAAGAAAACGTATATTGTTTAAATTTTGTCCATTTTTTTACAACAATTTCAGAATTTTTCTCAATTGAGGTAAAAACTCCTGAGCGATCTTTAATACTTGAATGGATGTTTTGATAAAGAGATTCTGACTGCCGGATAAAACTTCGAAACACTGGAGGATTAATCATAAAAAATAAAACTATAGCAGAAGCAACTAGAACCGAGACGTAGCGCTTGAGAGTTATGAAAAATTTTTTCCGTGAATTCGAAGCGGGTCTGCGACGTTTGTTAGATTTTACTTTTCTTCTATTGTATCCCATACCGCAATACCCTTAATAACGTCGATGGCATGTCGAACTTGTGAGTCAGCGAGAAGTAATTCTTTTCGTTTATCCTTATCAAAAATATATTCTTCTTTGTCTTTATCTTCTTCCTGCAAATTCTTAATCAATTCATTTTGGTATTCAACGTTTATATTTGGCTCTATGCCTTTGCCATGTATAGAAATCCCATTAGGGGTATAATATTCAGCCGTAGTCAGTCTCAAGGCTGATTTATCCCTCATAGGAACTACTGTTTGAACCGATGCTTTGCCAAAAGTTTTTTCACCGATAATAATTCCACGTTTATTATCCTTAACCCCTCCGGCAACAATTTCCGAACCGCTTGCGCTTCCTCTATCCACAAGAATAACCAGCGGATTGAGTGAAACATAATGTCTGCCCGTGGACTCAAATCTTAACTGTTCCTCACCTGAGCGGTCTTTTGTATAAACTATTAATTCTCCCTTCTTAAGAAACATATCACACACAGCTACAGCAGCGTCTAGTAGACCCCCTGGATTATTTCTTAAATCAAGTATTAATGCTTCTGCGCCCTCAGCCTCGATTTCGGACAGCGCTTTTTTTAACATTCGCTTTGTTTTCTCTCCGAAGTCAACAATTCGAACATAGCCTATTCCTTCATCAAGGATTAATGCATCTTTGACATTCTCAATTTCAATAATAGCCCTTTTAATAGTAAAAGATAAGATCTTATCCTCTTCTTCTCTTATAATTGATAAAGTCACTTTCGTCCCGGGTTTACCGCGCATCTTTTCGATTGCCTCAGAAAATGTAATATCCTTTGTAGAAATACCATCAATCTCAACAATTTTGTCCCCTCCTTTTATTCCTGCATCTTGAGCAGGAGTACCCTCCATCGGAGTAACTACAGTAAGCGCTTTATCCTTCATAGAAACAACAAGACCAAGCCCGCCAAATTCCCCCTTGGTATCGGTCTTAATTTCTTCATACTTCTGAGGAGGTAGAAATTCACTGTAAGGATCAAGCGTTTCCATCATTCCCTTTAACGCACCATAAATTAAATCTTTGGCTTTGACGTCCCGAACATAATATTTTTTAATAAAAGTAATCGCATCCGTAAAAAGAGGAATCTGTTCAAAATACGAATTTTCTTCCGGTGGAATAGATTCTGAATAGACAAGTTTCAAAGTAAATACACTAAAGATTAAAGCTCCTATAGTTATGATTTTCTTATAAGTCATAAACGTTCCTTTAATTTAAATTATGAGTTACTAAATATTTTTTAATTTCTCCTGTAAAATCTTATTCACTAGTTGAGGATTTGCCTTACCCTTTGATTCTTTCATAATTTGCCCCATAAGGAAGCCAAGAGATTTCTTCTTACCATTCTTAAAATCTTCAACAGAGCGTGGATTAGATGCAATAACACTATCTACTAAACCCTCAAGAACTCCCTCATCAGAAACTTGGGCAAGTCCTTTTTCTTCAACAATTTTCTGGGCACTTTTCCCTGCATTAATCATTTGTGGAAGAATTTCTTTTGCAATCTTACCGCTAATTTTTCCACTCTCGATTAATTTTATTAAACCCGCAAGATCCGAGGGCTTTAAGGATAATGATTGCCAAGAAATACCTTGTGCATTCATAGTACCAAGCAGTTCACTATGAATCCAATTAGCAACTTGCTTTGCTTCTACACCTCCGATAACACAATCCTCGAAAAACTGAGCCATTTTTTTATCCTGTACTAATATACCGGCATCATAGTCAGAAAGCTGGTAATCTTTCATAAAACGAATCTTTCTCTCACGAGGCAACTCAGGAAGCCCGCTCCCGATAACCGAGGTGGTCTCTCGTGACACGGTAAAGGGGACCAAATCAGGCTCAGGAAAATAACGATAATCATGGGCCTCTTCTTTACCTCTCATTGATATAGTAATGCCTTTTGCATCATTCCACAGGCGTGTCTCCTGAATAATTTTTTCACCCGCTTCAATTTCATCAGTGTGTCGTTCTATCTCATATTCCAATGCCCTGGCAACGGCTCTAAAAGAATTTAAATTTTTTATCTCCGTTTTAGTGCCCAGCTTTTTACTCCCTTTAGGACGAACTGAAATATTTGCATCACAACGAAGGCTTCCTTCTTCCATATTACAATCACTAACTTCTAAATACTCTAAAATAGATTTTAAAGAAGTCAAATATTCATGAGCTTCCTTGGGATTAGCAATGTCAGGTTCAGAAACAATTTCTAAAAGAGGCGTCCCCGATCGATTATAATCTACATATGAACCGTCAACTATTCCCTCATGCAGTAATTTACCCGCATCTTCTTCAAGATGCGCCCGGGTAATCCCGATTTTTTTCTCAACGCCTTCGGCCTCAATCAAAATATAGCCATTATATGAAATAGGCATGTCATACTGAGAAATCTGATATGCCTTGGGTAAATCCGGATAAAAATAATTTTTCCTATCAAATTTTAGCCGCTCTGCAATATGACAATTGAGTGCTAATCCAACTTTAATAGCATAATCAAGGGCTTTTTTATTTAAAACAGGAAGAGCCCCTGGAAGGCCAAGGCAGACTGGACAAGTATTACTATTGGGTTCATCACCAAATTTAGTCGAACAGCCGCAGAATATCTTACTATCTGTTCTTAACTGTACATGTACTTCTAAACCAATAACCGCTTCGTAATCCATTATGATTTCTCTTTAGTTAAACTATAATTTTGCTCTCTTCTTATGAAATTCTGTATTCTGCTCAAAAGTATATGCAGCCTGAAAAAGTCTATCTTCACAAAAGGCAGGGGCTAACAATTGTAATCCTATAGGCAATCCGTCGCGAGAAAATCCGGCAGGTATTGATATCGCAGGAATACCTGCTAAATTAGCTGGGATAGTAAAAATATCAGAAAGATACATGGCAAGCGGGTCACTCATTCTCTCACCAAGCTTGAATGCCGGGGTCGGTGAAGTCGGCGTCAATATAACATCACATTTTTTGAAAGCATCAGAAAAATCATTAACAATCAAGGTGCGAACCTTTTGTGCTTTAAGATAATATGCATCATAATATCCAGCTGAAAGCACAAACGTACCAAGAAGAATACGCCGCTTTGCCTCATGCCCAAATCCTCTGTTTCGTGTCTCATAATACATTTCATGAAGATCTCCTCCTTCATGCCGAAAGCCATATTCCACTCCGTCAAATCGGGCAAGATTAGAACTTGCTTCAGCTGTTGCAATAATATAATAAACCGAAACAGAATAATCAGTATGAGGCAGAGAAATATCAACACAGCTTGCACCTAACGACCTATATACTTCAATAGCCTCCTGAATAACTTTTTTTACATCAGAGTTAATTCCTTCAATGAAATATTCACGCGGAATACCTATACGAAGCCCTTTGACATTATCTATCAAACTTTTTGTATAATCAGGAACCGGAACATTTAAAGAAGTAGAATCCTTCTGGTCCCATCCTGCAATAATCCCAAGCAGAATAGCCGAATCCTCAACCGTTTTAGTTAATGGTCCAATCTGGTCAAGGCTAGAACCAAAAGCAATAAGTCCATATCTGGAAACCCTTCCATAAGTCGGTTTTAGTCCAACAACGCCACACAACGCAGCAGGTTGACGAATCGATCCTCCCGTATCTGACCCTAAAGCACAAATAGCTTCCTGTGCTGCAACACATGCTGCTGAACCACCACTTGAACCACCAGTTACCCGGTTGAGGTCCCATGGATTTGAAGCCGGTCCGTCTTTCAACTTTTTCTGCTTCATCGCCCTTTTGTTATAACATGAAGTCTCACATGAAGAACCAAAAGCAAATTCATCCATATCACATTTTGCAAAAATGAATGCCCCTTTTTCCCTCAATTTCTTAACCACCGTAGCATTATAAGGAGGAATATATCCTTGCAAAATATTTGAAGAACATGTTGTCTCCCATCCTTTTGTACATATATTGTCTTTCAAAGAAACAGGTAAACCGAAAAACGGTGCACCCTTTTTAGCCGCATCTAAAGAGACATTCTGCTCTATCCCTTTAATAGATTTATCAGGAGAAAAGCTAACATACGCCCCAACTTTAGAATCAATGTTCTTTATACGAGTTATTAAAGAATCGGAAACAGAAGTTGCCTTTTCTTTATCACCCCTAATAAAATCAAGTGTATCTGTGATAGTATTGTTATATAAATCCACAACTAATTATCCTCAATAACCTTGGGAACTTTAAAAAAATTTCCTTCTTTACGGGAATCAGGCAACACCTTAAGCACATCAGCAGCCGCTCCAGAGTTCGATACAGTATCTTCCCGATATACGTTCTCAATGTTAAGCACATGGCTAGTTGCTTCAACCGATTTAGTATCAATCTCATCCAATTTTTTTATATAGTTCAGAATATTCTTAAGGTCCCTCTCAAGGCCCTTTTTCTCCGAATCAACAAGATTTAACCGTGCCAAATTTGAAACATTATCAATATTTAACTTATTATTTTCACTCATATGGTACAATTCTCATCAATTATTAGGTTTATCAATAACAAAACTAGCATGTTAACATAGCCTATTTTAAAAGTCAAACAACCTTAATACTTTGAAATAAAACGGGTTAATGCAAGAAAATCTTTAAGCATTAACTGCTCAGCTCTTTTTTTTCTATCTATTTCACAACCGTCAAGTATTTCTTTCGCAAGTTCTTTTGTAATCCTTTTTGACTTGAGCAGGCAAAGGGAATTCTGGATATTTTTCCTCCGTTCCTGAAATAAAGCCTCAACAATATTTGAAAATAAAGTAATATTAATATCTTGAGGCAGAATATGTCTAAATTTTAATTTTATAACAACAGACGTTACATCCGGGGCTGGGAAAAAAGAATTTGGTTTAATCTCAAAAAGTTTATCTAAAGTAGCAAAAAAACGTAAACTTACCGTGAGACGTCCATAGGTTTTTGTTCCCGGTGAAGCCAGGAGCCTTTCTGCCAATTCCTTTTGTATTGTAAGAACAGCATAATCTATGTAATCTCTGTATTCAACTAAATGAAAAAGAATTTTTGTGGTAATATAATACGGTACATTTCCACATACTTTGATTTTTCTCTCCTTTGCTATTTTTGATATATCAACATCTAAAATACTATGAGGAATGATATCAATTTTACTGCTATAATTAATTAATTCTTGATTGAGAACATCACAAAGCTTTTTATCACATTCAACAGCCCACAGGTAAAAACATTTTTTCACTAACTGTTCGGTTAAAGTTCCGAGGCCGGCTCCAATCTCTAAAATATAATCACTGTCATTAATTTCTGCTGCCCGATAGATTTTATCTATAATATTATTATCAATTATAAAATTTTGTCCTAAACGTTTTTTGGGATGAATATTATGCTTGCGGAGTATTTCGAATGTTTTCATGACGAAACTAAATCAATGGAGGTCTTAATTGCCTCAATCATTGATTGAGGTTTTGCTTTGTTAGTATATGCGATATCGAATGCGGTACCATGATCGGGAGAAGTACGAATAAACCCTAGATTTAATGTAACATTCACACCTCTTTCGAAAGCAATCATTTTAAGAGGCCCTAAACCTTGGTCATGATACATTGCAACTACAGCATCCAACTTTCCGTGATAGGCAGAATAAAAAATAACATCAGCAGGAAGAGGCCCAATGACATTTATACCCTTCCGGCGGGCTTTTTTAATTGCTGGTTCTATTGTTTTAATTTCTTCGTGTCCTATTTTTCCTCCTTCTCCCGCATGCGGATTTAGTGCAGAAACACCTATTATAGGTTTACGTATTTTAAGATTTTTCTTTAAGAAATCATGGGCCAGTTTAATCTTAACGGCAATTTCTTGTGCAGTAATTACCGAACTTACTTTACTTAAAGGTAAATGTGTCGTAACTAATATAACTCTCAAGGGCCCACCTTTGAGGAGCATTGCATATTTCTTAGCCCCTGCAATACGTGCAAGATATTCTGTATGTCCTGTAAAAGAGGGTGATAAAAGTCTGATTGCTTCTTTATTAACAGGTGCAGTAACTAAAGCATCAACAACTTTATGTACTGCAAGATAAGCACCAACCTCTAAGGCATGATATGCTAAAACTGCGTTTGCAAAAGAAACTTTTCCTACTTCAACTTCGCTTGGATCATCACCAAGATCGAGCACATTAATTTTATTATATGATAATAACGACTTATCTACACAAGGAACAGATTTTAATGAAACACGCAATGAAATAAATTGCTTATTATTTTTAATGATAGAAAAATTGCCAATAATAACAAAATATATATTTTCCTGTTTTTGCCGAATATATTTTTTTAACTCAGTACTTGCTAAGGCCTTAAGTGTTATCTCAGGCCCGATGCCGCCAGGATCTCCCATGGTTATGGCAATTATCTTTTGCTTCTTCTTTTTGTAATTCTTTTTCATATTATTAAAGAGAAAAAATTAGCCATAAGCTTTAAGATTTATTTTACTTATAACTTATGGCCTAAAGGGTATAACTTTTTTACTTAATTGAAATATAGGCATTTTGTTTTAATTCTTGCGTCCATTTTTCAAATCGCTCTTTTGACTTTATCTTAAAAATAATGTTATAAATTTCATCTTTTATTTCGGAAAGGGGTCTTACTTTTTTCTCCTGCTTGGCTTCAATTAAAAATACATGATAACCGACATCAGTCTCCAAGATGGGAGAAAGTTCACCGACAGAAAGATCGAAAAGAACTTTATCAAATTCGGGAATCATTTCTTCCCGTTCAATAAATCCCAGATCCCCGCCCTCTTCAGCATTCATTCCCTCAGAATATTGTTTAGCCAAGTCAGAGAAGGAAGCTCCTTGCCGTATTTCATTTATTATTTTTTCAATTTTTATTTTTGCCTCATCAACTCCCTCATCTTCCTCTTTCTCACTCTTTTTAATCATTATAGTTTTAACCTTAAGTTTTTCTTTTTCTGTAAAGTCTTCAATATTCTCGTTATAATATGTTTCAATATCGAGCGGCGAAACAACTATTTTCTGTCTAACTTCATATTGATGAAGTTTTCTTATTGCAATCTGTTCTTCGTAACGTTTATAAAGTTTGTCCAGAGTAACCCCCTGATTTTCCAGAAAAAGATTAAATTCTTCCTCACTGGGAAATTTTCTTTTAACCTCGTTAATTTGCGCCTCAACTTCCTCTTCTGCAACTTTCACATCCAGCCGTTTTGCTTCATGTGCAATTAGGCGGTCTTCAATTAATTGATTAAGTAAATTAGTCCTGGCTTCATTAACCTTGGCAATAAATTCTTCTCCACTATATGCCGAGCGATATTGAGAATAAATAGGCACAAGTAAAGCATCAAGCTCACTTTGTGTAATAGGTTCATCATTAACAACTGCAACGATTCGGTCAACAGTCTCTGAATAGGCAAAACCTATTGGCATAACAAAAGTTACAATCAATAACAATATAATAGGAATAAATTTTTTAATCATTTTTCTTTTCGATTAACCGCATTTCTTAAAATCAATTTAATGGATAAAATGATTCTTATTTTACTTAAATATATATAGAAAAATCAGTCTATTAAGAAGATTTTACATAACCTCATCAAAGCAAAATGGCCTTCAAAAACACACAAAACCCCTTCATAAATAAGCAATAATATAACATACTATATACTACTGTTGCAATCAATTTCATGAATTATAGTAAGACTAATATCAAAGACGCTTTAAAGACTTATTTCTTAGTTTCTTCTTTTATTGCTTCTTGTAAAAGACGACAATATAAATCAAAGCCAACCTGGTAAATAAAACCACTCTGTTCATGGCCAAGAAGATTCCCGGCACCGCGAAGCTCTAAATCTTCCATGGCAATTTTAAATCCCGAACCCAACTCTGTGTAACTTACAATTGCTTCAAGCCTTTTCTGTGCATCAGTGGTTATAACACTATTTCTAGGTACCAGGAAGTATGCATATGCCTTACGTTTCGTTTCAAAACGCCCAACTCTACCCCGAAGCTGATAAAGATCAGAAAGACCAAATGTATCCGCACGATTTACAATAATTGTATTTACATTTGGAATATCAAGTCCTGATTCGATAATGTTAGTTGAAACAAGGCAGTCAATTCGGTGATTAAAAAACTCGATCATAATTTTCTCTAATTGCGTTGCAGGCATTTGTCCATGTGCTATTTCAAAACGCACATCAGGAAGTAATTTTTTTAAATTATTATATACTTTTACAATTGAATGGATACGATTATGCACAAAATAAATTTGTCCTTTACGTGATATTTCCCGCTGGATTGCGTCTCGTATCTTTATATCATCATATTCCAATGTTTCTGTATGAATCGGAAGACGTGATTTTGGAGGGGTCATTATCATTGAAATATCTCGAACACCCATTAATGACATGTATAATGTCCTGGGAATTGGCGTTGCCGTTAAGGTTAAAACATCTATCAGGGTACGATAATGTTTTAATTTCTCTTTGTGATGTACGCCAAATCGTTGTTCTTCATCAATAATAACCAATCCTAAATCTTTAAACGCAACATCATCGGAAAGTAAACGATGCGTTCCTATAACAATATCACAGGCTCCATCTTTTAGCTGTTTAACAATAGTCCTTTGTTCTTGCCGTGTTTTAAATCTTGAGAGAACTTCAATATAAATAGGAAAACTTCGTACACGTTTTTTAAATGTTAGATAATGCTGTTCGGCTAAAATAGTCGTCGGCACAAGCATTGCTACCTGTTTGTTATCCATAACCGCTTTAAATGCTGCACGCATGGCAACCTCAGTTTTTCCATAACCAACGTCTCCGCATAGCAGACGATCCATAGGTTTTATACTTTCCATATCCCCTTTTACATCAATAGTTGCTTTGACCTGATCCGGCGTCTCTTTAAAAGGAAACTCTTTCTCAAATTCTTTCTGCCAATCCGTATCTTTGCTGAATATAAAACCTTCAAGCGCCCTCCGTCGCGCTTGAAGATGTATCATTTCACGGGCAACATTTTTTACTGCTAAACGGGTGCGGGCCTTGACACGTTCCCAATCTCTGGTGCGGAGTTTATTAAGCTTTGGTTTTTTTCCCTCAAGCCCGATATATCTTTCTATTAGACGAGGCCCGTCTGCCTCAATATATAAAATCTCTCCCTCTGCATATTCAATGGTAAAATACTTTTTATTTTCACCCTTAACCTTAAGTATTCTTACCCCCTTATATATCCCAATGCCATAATTAACATGGACAACATAATCTCCTTTTTTTATACTCAGGAATGCCGCTAATGGATCATATTCAGTAATATCTTCAGTTGGATATTTTTTCTCAAAGAACTCATGGATAGGTAAAATAGTAAGTTCATCATAAGACTCAAGTAGCTCACCTTCAAAAAGAGTGAATCCTCTAATTGCTTCAATAGCATCTAAACCAAATTCTATACGCACAGGCTGACGAAAATTGAAAGGATACATATCAACAATGTTGCCTCTTACGGCAAACTCTCCTTGTCTTGTTACCTCCTCCCCCTTTTCATAATTAAGATTAAAAAGGTTTTGAATTACCTCTTCCATTCCTATCTTTTGATGTATCTTTATCTTAAAATATCTTTTCATAATAAAAATTATTTTACCCTGTTAAATCACACACATCAAACAAGATTATAAATTATTATGAAAGTCTCAAACAATAAAAAGATCTTATTCAAAAAACTATCTTACTGTTTGAAAACCTTGCCCCTAACTTAAATGCAGGATAATTTACTATTTAATAAAAAAAACTATATATGCCAAATAGGGCTTATTGTAAGCGGAAATAAATCAATGAGATACAATTATCTATAATTAATTTTATAGTGGTAATGCACCTCATTTTTTGATACAATACCCATACTTTTTGTTGCCCCAACAATAGCTCCAACACTTAAATGGGTATTATCCAAAAAGATTGAATCTTTATCAAAGTATTACTTCCAAAGTATTATACGCTTGAAGAGTTATATATATTCATTATATCTTATACGAGGGAGGATTCATGAAAAATATTGCAGTAGAAAAGGTAAGAACGATTGCTATTACAGGTCACGGCGGATGCGGTAAAACTAGCATTATTGAAAACCTTGCTTTTAAAACAGGTGCAAACAGTCGTCTAGGAAAAGTTGATAATAATACCTCAATGTGTGATTATCAGGAAGACGAAAAAAGAAGAAAAATTACTATCAATTCAAAGGTTGTAACCATACAACATAACGGATCTGCACTTTTCATTATGGATACTCCCGGATATGCTGATTTTTTCGGTGATACACTTGGTGCCTTACGCGTTGCAGATTGTACACTTATTGTTATTGATGCTACTGCAGGTATCCAAGTAGGCGCTATGAAAACATGGAAAGAACTTTCAAAGAAAAATCGCCCTCGTGCAATTTTTATAAATAAACTCGATAAGGATAAAGCAAATCTTGAAAGCACTCTTTCTTCCATAAAAAAAACATTTGGCATCAATTGTGTTGCACTTCATATACCAATTGGAGATAAACAAAACTTCAAAGGCATTATTGATGTAATCAGCGGAAAAGGCCTTGAGCAAGCCGATGATACATTAGGAAAGAAAGTTGAAGAAACAAAATCAAAATTAATAGATACTATTGCTGAATCTGATGATGCTTTATTAGAAAAATATTTAGGCGGCGAAGAGTTAACTTCACAAGAAATTGCTCAAGGATTTCAAAAAGGTATTGCATCGGGAAAAATAGTTCCAATATTCTGCGGATCTGCTGATAAAGGTATCGGCATGGACGAACTATTAGATGCTATTTGCTCTTACTTCCCTTCTCCCAAGGACTTAGGCTCAGTTATAGGTCAACCTGAAGGAGAAAAGCGCGAGCCTGCAAAAGACGCTCCTTTTAGCGCATTTGTTTTCAAAACAGTAACTGACCCGTTTATCGGTCACTTAACATTTTTCCGTATTTTTTCCGGTACAATTACAACTAATACCGAAATATTTAACTCTACGAAAAACCAAAAAGAAAAAATCGGTCATATTTCTTTTATGTGCGGTAAAGAGCAAGTCAGTACAGATGAAGCATCGGCCGGTGATATTGTCGTTGCTCCCAAGCTCAAACATACAACGATTAATGATACATTTTGTTCGACAGCTAAAAAAATAGAATATGAGGCAATTCAGTATCCCCAACCAACTCTTTCTTTTTCAATACACTCTAAAAACAAAGGAGATGAAGAAAAGATTGCAACTGGTTTGCATAAACTCTCAGACGATGATCCGACACTTAACATTATAAAAAATATTGAAACAAAAGAAATGGTACTTTCTGGATTAGGTGATTTGCACATTGATGTTATGCTTGACCGTCTTAAGACAAAATTTCATGTTGAGGTAGATATAGGAAAACCAAAAGTAGCCTATAAGGAAACATGCCGTAAGAAAGCAAAAGGTCACGAAAAACATAAAAAACAAACAGGTGGACGCGGTCAATACGGAGAAGTATATCTTGAAATCGAGCCATTAGAACACGGCGCAGGATTTCAGTTCGTAGATAACGTTGTTGGAGGTGTAATTCCAAGAGGATTCCTTCCTGCAGTGGAGAAAGGTATACGCGGTGCTATGGAAGAGGGAATTATTGCAGGCTATCCGGTTGTTGATGTACAGGCATCTGTGTATGACGGGTCATATCATACGGTTGATTCAAGTGAAATAGCATTTAAAATTGCCGGCTCAAAAGCATTCAAAGAAGCTTTCCTAAATGCAAATCCCGTATTGCTCGAACCTATTATGAACCTTGAAGTTACGGTTCCTGATGAATTTACCGGAACAATTATCGGGGACCTTAACGGTAAACGAGGAAGAGTTCAAGGTATGGAATCTGTTGCAAATATGCAGGTTATAAAAATACAAGTGCCAATCTCAGAAATGTTTACATATTCTAACGAATTGCGTTCCATGACAGGAGGCCGCGGTTCTTTTACTCTTGATTTTTCCCACTATGAAGAAGTTCCTTCGCATCTCGCACAAAAAATCATAGCAGAAGCAAAAGCAGAAAAAGAAGCAGCAAGATCATAATAAGGGACGTTCTTTTTAATTTACAAAGTTATAAATAGATGGAAATACTCTCAAGCGATAGATTTGTATATATTTCTCTGCTTTACTCTTACCTTTTGTTCCGATATGCTTAAAAAATATAAAAAAAACTACCATATTAATTTACTAATAATAATAGCCGGTAATATCTTCACTTTTATACTGCTTCTTTCAGTACTCTTTCTCATAGGAGAAATTTATTATCGCCTCTTCTATGACAAACCTGACTCTTTTGGACTAACGCTAATTTCTGAACGGTGGTTTGCCCGTCATTATCAGTATAACAACCGAGGAATTCGCGACAATATTGAATACAATAAAATGAGTGCACCAGGTAAACGGCGAATTTCCTTCTTGGGTGATTCTTATACAGTAGGGCATGGTATAAAAAACGTTGATAAAAGATTTGCAAACCAAGTGCGCAATATGATGAAAGATGAATGGGAAGTCCAGGTGCTTGCAGGCAATGGCCTTGATACAGGAGCAGAATTATACGTACTAGAAAGTTATATAAAAGCGGGCTTTCAATTTGATAATCTCATTCTTATCTATTGTCTTAATGACATCTCTGACATAATTCCTAAATTTAAAAATATTCTAAAAGAAATATATAAAGGGAAAAAATCAGAAGGTTTTTTCCTTAAGAATAGTTACTTTATTAATTTACTTTATTATCGTTTCGTTAGGGGACGCAATCCCAATATATCCAATTATTACGGTTTTGTCCGTGATGCATATTATTCAAATCATTGGGAAGATCAAAAAAATAGATTGCACCTCTTATGTAAATTATGTCACTCTAGAGGAATTAATCTCATGGTCGTAACATTTCCATTCCTTCATGCATTAGATAATGGTTACGAATATGGCGAGATACATGAAAAACTTAATAAATTTTGGAAGGAACAAAAGATACCTTATTTGGATCTTCTCTCAATTTATGAGGGACATAAAGCATCTGAGTTAATCATAAGCCGTTATGATGCGCATCCGAATGAATATGCACATAGCCTTGCTGCGGAAGCAATAAAAAATTTTATCATAAGAAAGGATTAATTTAATTATATGTTAGAAGGTAAAAAAATTATTGTAGTAATGCCCGCATATAATGCTGAGAAAACATTCGAAAAAGTCTATAAAGATATTCCTATGGGAACAGTTGACGAAGTGTTGGTAGTAGATGATCATAGCTCAGATAAAACTGTTGAAATTGCAAAAAAGACAAAATGCTTAGTTTTTGTACATGAAAGAAATAAAGGATACGGGGCAAATCAAAAGACATGCTACAGGAAAGCTCTTGAGGAAGGTGCAGATATTGTGGTGATGCTTCATCCAGATTATCAATATCCACCGCAGTTAATAACCGCTATGGCAGGGCTTATTAGTTCGGGTATGTTTGATATTGTTTTAGGCTCAAGAATTCTAGGGGGCATGGCACTTAAAGGCGGAATGCCTATATATAAATATATTGCCAATAGGATACTTACCTTTTTAGAAAATATTTTACTTCGACAAAAATTTTCAGAATATCATACCGGATACAGGGCATTCTCAAAAAAAGCGCTTCTTAGTCTTCCTATATTAGAAAACTCCGACGATTTTGTATTCGATAATCAAATACTGGCTCAGGCTGTTTACTTTGGTTTCAGAATCGGAGAAATAACCTCTCCTTCAAGATATTCAAAAGAGGCTTCATCCATTGGGTTCACGAGAAGTATAATATACGGCATCGGCGTTATTGTTACCTCTTTTAAATTTGTTCTTCAAAAATTTAATATTGCAAAATTCTCACTTTTTGATAAAACCGGAAAGACTTTAATTTAAAATTCATGACCGCACAAAAAGTTCCCTACAAACTAATAGTATGCTGTGTAATTTTAATAATTATTACAACAGGATGCGCCTTCTTCCCTTCTTTATTTAATGGCTTTATAGGCTTAGATGACAACTCCTATATTATAGAAAACAATATTATTAAAACTCTTTCTCCCGAAAACATAAGAAAAATGTTCACCAGAAGTTTTGTAAGTTGCTATTCCCCTCTCGTAATTTTAAGTTTTGCCGCAGAATATCATTTTTTTGGAACTAATCCTTTTGCCTATCACATGACAAACTATATATTGAATATCCTAATAACACTTCTTGTATTCTTTCTTATCTACCTTATCTCATATAATATAAGAGTTGCATTTATAACAGCTATCCTTTTTGGGGTTCATCCTATGCATGTTGAGTCAGTTGCATGGATTTCTGAACGAAAAGATGTACTATATGCTTTTTTTTACCTCCTGGCATTGATAACTTACGTTCTTTACGCAAGAGGCAAAAAGAGAAAATATTATATTCTTACATTTTTATTAACCATATTCTCACTCCTCTCAAAACCAATGGCAGTTACCCTGCCGGTGGTTTTCATCCTTTTTGATTATTTCCTGATGAGGCAGATAAATAAAAAATCTTTATTTGAAAAAATTCCTTTCTTTATATGTGCCCTTGCCTTCGGACTTATTAATATGTATTTTCAAATCCAAGGCGGAGCCACTAATATTACCTCACATTTAAACACTAAATTATATTTCATCACAAAAGTAATTCCTTTTTATTTATATAAATTTATTATGCCGATACATCTTTCAGCTTTGTATCCCTATCATGAATTAACCAAACAAAATATAGCAGAGATTAAATATTATATTATTATATTAATTTTATTATCTGCTTTTGTTTTTCACTCAAGAAAATATACAAAAAAAATTATATTCGGAAGCACCTTTTTTATCATCACGATTTTACCTGTACTGCAAATAATACCCGCAGGCTCTGCTTTTGCAGCTGACAGATACATATACATACCATCCATCGGCCTTTTCTATATACTTGCAGTTTTTTTTGAAAACTTTTTCTCAAGTAACATTACAAAAAATAAGTCAATTAAGTATACAGCGGTGCTGATACTTTCTGTAATTATCCTAATGCTTTCATTTTTAACATGGAAAAGATGTACAGTTTGGAAAGATTCTATAACCTTTTGCACTCAGACACTAGAATATGCACCCAATAGCGGTAAGTTATACAATAATCTCGGTAATGCGTTCTATATACAAGGCAGATATAAGGAAGCAATAGAAACTTACAAAAAAGCCCTCGCAATCAATCCCAAGGATGAAGAAGCATACAGTAACCTTGGACTTGCCTATGCAGCCATTAATAAAAACAATGAAGCAATCACTTCATACAAAAAAGCAATTAAAATAAACCCGAAATGGGCAGAAGCCTATAACAACCTAGGTATCGTTTATAAAACTCTTGGGAATCATGAAGAGGCTCTTAAGTTATATGAGGAAGCTCTTAAAATAAACCCAGAGTATGGTGATGTGTATAACAATCTCGGAAATTTATACTACTCAATTAATAAAAAAGAAGAAGCTATTAAAACATATAAAAAGGCTCTTACAATTAATCCGGACAATACAAAAGTCTATTATAACCTTGGTAATCTTTATTCATCGTCAGGCGAAAATAAAAAAGCTCTTGTATTCTATAAAAAGGGAATAAAAATTAATCCAAACCAGGCGGATGTATATAATAATCTCGGGAGCACTTACCTTGCCTTAGGCTTAAGGGAAAAAGCAATGGAGGCCTTTGAAAATTCAATTGAAATAAATCCAAACTCAGCAAAGCCTTATAACAATCTCGGCTCTGTATATGCTTCCTGCGGCGAATATGAAAAAGCTATGAAACTATTCAAACAGTCGCTAAAAATTAATCCGGATTATATAAAAGCACAAAACAATCTTAAAATTCTTTACAATCGTATCAAGGAAATTAAAGAAAATTAATAAAATGACTTTTCTTTATTATTCAATTCGATAAGGAAAGAATAGAATGCCTTGAAGGCTGGGGCATATAATTTATTATAAATTATCTACCCAATTCTTTATCCGTTTAATTCCTTCAATAATAGTTTTATCATTTACTGCGAAGCTAAGACGGATATAATTAGGATTTCCGAAGGGCTCTCCAGGAATGACAGCAACATTAGCTTCATCTAGAAGCCGTGTTGCAAAATCGATGGAAGAAATGCCTGTCTTAGAAATATCACAAAATACATAAAAAGCACCAGAAGGCTTGAATGGATTAATTTTTGATATAGAAGAAAGCTCATTTATAATCAGATCGCGCCTTTTTGAAAATGCAGATACCATTTTTCTTATTTCCTCTCTTCCCTCCCGTAAAGCCCAAAGAGCGCCTATTTGCGAAAAACTAGTAGGATTTGAAGTAGAATGACTCTGAAGAGTACTGATTGCCTTGGCAATTTGCTCACAAGCCGCCAGATAACCAATCCTCCATCCTGTCATGGAATAGCTCTTGCTTACACCATTGACAACGATAGAAAGGGATGAAATTTTCTCATTAAGTGAAGCAATAGATATATGAGTAAGACCGTCATAAATAAGGTTTTCATATATCTCGTCACTTATAACATATAAAGAATTCTTCACAAGAACATCAGATATCTTTTTTAATTCATCTTTATTATAAACAGTTCCAGTAGGATTAGAGGGTGAATTAAGAATTAAAGCTTTTGTTTTGTCTGTAATGGACTTTTGTATTTCATCTGCCGTTATTTTAAAGCCAGCTTTTTGTGTCGTTTGGAGTATAACAGGACTTCCTCCGGCAAGTTTTACCATCTCAGGATAACTTAACCAAAATGGTGCAGGAATAAGCACCTCATCCCCCTCATTTAATAAGACCTGAAAAATATTATACAAAGAATGTTTTGCACCGCATGAAATTACAATTTGAGACTCATTATAGCGTAAGCCATTCTCTGCTTTAAACTTTTTAACTATCTCTTTCTTTAAATCAGGTATACCAGACGCAGGTGTATATTTGGTAAAGCCTGACTCAATAGCTTCTACAGCTTTCTTCTTTATAATATCAGGGGTATCGAAATCCGGCTCTCCTGCGCCAAAACTTATTATGTCTAGGCCCTTAGCTTTGAGTGCTTTTGCCTTTGCAGTAATTTGAAGCGTTAGTGAAGGTGAAACTGTTGATATTCGGTTGGATACTTCCATGATTTGCTTAGATTTTGCACAGACCGGATTAGCTATACGCATTAACACATAATCTGTACAGATTTGAGTTACTATTTTTTCAAGAAACCACGAAGGTTAGTAAAAAAACCTGACTTCTTAGACTTCTTCTCTTCGGATTCATCCCCTTCATCGAGAGCTTTTTCTTCCTTCTGCTCCTTTTCCTCATCAGCCGAAGCCTTAGAAGAATCTTCCTCAACTGCTGCAGTCTTTTTTTTGTCGTCTTCGCTTTTATCTTTCTTAATCTGCTTTTTTTCTTTCTTCTTTTTTTTCTTTTCTTTTACCTCTGGAATTTCAGTAAATTCCAAAAGAGCAAGAAGAGCTCCGTCGCCACTTCGATTCTTATATCTAATGACTCTTGTATACCCCCCTGAACGATTATTAAAACGGGGAGCTATGTTATTTACTAAATATTTTACAAGTTCTCTAGACTGTAAATACGAATATAGCTTCCTTTGAGCAGAAAGATCTTTTCTTTTTGCCAACGTAATAAGCTTGTCTGCCATTTGAGAGGCAATTTTAGCCTTCTTGAGGGTCGTAGTAATACGATTATATTTTATAAGGCTTATTATGAGATTATTTACAAGGGCTTTTCTCTGGGAAGCCTTTAAACTTATAGAATTTTTATACTTTTTATGTCTCATTTTTTTTCTTCTGCATTAACCGTGCTTCAACATCCATTCCTAGCGATAAACTCATTCCTGACAATATGCCATTAATTTCAGTCAAAGACTTTTTACCAAAATTTTTATATTTTAACATTTGAGATTCTGTCTTACGTACTAAGTCTCCGATTGTTTTTATATTTGCCGCTTCTAAACAATTCGAGCTTCTTACTGACAATTCTAATTCAGTAATTGGTTTATTAATTAATTCCCTGAATTCAGTATCCTCTTCCTCTTCTTCTTCCTCTTCTTCTTCAGGAAGTTCACCGTAATTGACAAAGATATCTAAATGTCTTTGCAAAATATTCGATGCATAAAGTAAAGACTCTTCCGGACTCATAGCTCCATTAGTATAAACTTCTAAAATTAATTTATCATAATCAGTCATCTGTCCAACGCGAGTCTCTTCAACAGTATAATTAACTTTAGTTACAGGAGAAAAACTTGTATCCATAGGTATCGTGCCTATAGGATTATTCTCTTTCTTATTGCGTTCAGCTGGAACATATCCCCGCCCTTTAACTACCTCCATCTCAACAAAAAATTTAACATCCTTTGTCAATGTCGCAATGTGTAAATCTTTATTTATGATTTCGATTGTCTCGTCCGTCTGAATATCCCGAGCTGTTACCTCACCTTTTTTCTTAACTTTAATAACTATTGTTTTAGGCTGACGAGAATGAGCTCTTATAACAAGCTTTTTTAAATTTAAAATGATTTGTGCGACATCTTCAACTACACCATCTAGTGTTGCAAATTCATGCATAACATTTTCAATTTTCACGTTTGATATTGCTGCACCTTCAATAGAAGACATTAATACCCGTCTCAACGAATTTCCAATAGTATGACCATAACCACGTTCAAATGGTTCAGCAACAAACCTAGCATATGTCGGCATAATTGTTCCATTATCAATATCAAGCCGTTTTGGCATCTCAAATGTTTTCCATCTAATTCCCATATACGGTCCCTCCCGTTTGAATTTATAATATTACTCTCATTGCCGCTCACATTCGCGGCAATCTGAGTTATTTTGAATATAATTCAACAATTAAATTTTCTTCA
>CAZLCT010000016.1:0-4500 GCA_964558015.1 uncultured bacterium
TAATAATGATCTTATTTTTGAAGATGGTTTTATAGAAAGATTAATCCCTGGATTAGAGAATAATGAGGTATTTGCTGTTGCCCCAAAAATCTTAAAGTGGGATCGTAACACAGTGGATGACGGGTTGCGTTACGGTGAATATAAAGATGGTTTTTTTTCCGTAAATCTAGAAGCTGATAAAAATAAAATCGACAAACAGCATTTAGTCACTTTTTTTTGTGGTGCCTGTTTTTTGTGTAAAAGAGAATATTTTTTTAAATTGCAAGGGTTTGATGCAATTTATACGCCATATGCATGGGAAGATTTAGATTTAGCATATCGTGCATGGAAGCATGGGTATAAAATAATATATGAACCCCAGGCAGTTTGTTATCATAAAAGAGAGGCAACGACAAGGAACCTTTTTAGTAATTTTTTCTTTATTTCGTTGGTTTGGCGGAATAAATTTTTTTTCATATGGAAAAATATCACGTACTTGCCGTTTATCACGGATCATATTATTCGTCTTCCTTTTAAGTTACTTAAATTTCTTTTTAATGGCCGGTGGCGTTATGTCTGCGGATTTTTCAGGGCAGTGCCATATATACCGTGTATTTTTTGGAAACGTATGAAAGAGGGAAAAGAACAGATAGTGAACGATAAAGATGTTTTGGCACGTTCTTTTCAGATTAAAGATAAAGATGAGAATAAAGATATTTGATTAAATCTTTGTAACGGAACTTCAAGGGAAAAAGTTTTTTATAGTTAGTTTTTGTTAATTATTTCTGGGGAGGTTTTACTGAAGATAAGATTTTTTTGTCGGAATAAACTATATATTTTTGCTCTTTTATACGTTTTATCAATGCTTTTGGTAGGCGGGGAATTAACATAAAAAATGCAATCCAAAATCTAAACTTCAGGCAAAAAAGATCTTTGATAAGAAATATAGGAATAAAGAGAATGGATTGGAATACGTAAGAGATGTCAGTGATATTTTTTATGACAAAGAGATAATTATTGCGTGCCGAGATATAACTTATCTTTTTTGATGACATTTTTTTCCCTATTGTGCCTCTGATTTGATGGTACATAATACTTTCTGGCTCATAATCAATATCTAAGCCTCTTTTAAGAGCACGATATGAAATATCCTGTTCTTCATAATAAAATGGGGAATAGATTGTATCGAAGCCGCCAAGAGCAAGGAAATATTTTCTTGAAAAAGCTCCGGCGCCGCCGCATACAAAGAGGTTTTGAGAGGCGTCATATTCTCCTTTTTCATACAGATAAAAATGACCGTATTTGAAATATGCCCCTCGGTTGCCGTATAGGAAGGTTTTTTTATCCTGGCTGTAAATACGACCGTTAACTCCAAAAAGCTTTGGATTATCAAAATGTTTTATTAAAGGAGGAATTGCATCAGGGCCTGGCTCAATATCAGAATTTAGTAAAAGAATAATTTCGCCAGAACTTTTTTCAGCACCATAATTTACTGCCCGATGAAAGCCGTGGTTTTTTTTAAGAGGATATAGAGTAATTGATGGGAATTTTTTTTTGATAAAAACAACACTATCATCGGTGCTGCCGTCATCGACTACAATAATTTCTTCCAATTGTTCTTTTAATCTTTCTGAAGCACATACAACAGCTGGAAGATTTCGTTCCAGAAGTTCCTTTGTGTTCCAGTTAGCAATAATGAGGCTTACTTTTTTTTTCATAGGATGATGGTATCATAAAGAAAGAGAGAAAGTCAATTGATTGGCTGCAAATCCCAAGCTACAAGTTTCAAGATAAAAGGGATACTTTATTCAAAGCCTGTAGGTTGTAGCATGTAGCTTATAGTTGACTGGGGTGGAAGGCATGACAAAGTACAAAGTTGGAATAATAGGCTGTGGAAGAATTGCAGGATATCTGGAAGATGATCCTCTCCGGTTTCATCCATGTACCCATGTTGGTGCATATAAAAGTTTGCCCAACTGTGATGTTGTGGCATGTTGCTCTCGTAATGAAGAGAACGTAAAACTTTTTGCACATAAATTTTCTATTAAGAAATATTATACCGATTATCGGAAAATGCTTGATAATGAACCTCTCGATATTATAAGTGTTGCTACATATGCACCGTCACATTGTGATATTGTTGTTGAAGCAGCTCAGAGAAATTTAAAAGGGATTTTTTGTGAGAAAGCAATGGCTACCAGCCTTGAAGAGGCAGACAAAATGATACAGGCATGTGAGAGAAATGGAGTAATATTATCTGTAAATCATACCCGTAGGTGGCAAAGTGATTTTATTAAAGCAAAAGAAATGATAAAACAGGGTGCGATTGGTGAATTGCAGACAATATACGGTAACTTTTCCGGTAATATACTTCACACGGGTGTTCACATGTTTGATATTATAATTTACTTTGCTGGTGATCCCCAGATGGTTTGGGGTTTATTAAAGGAGGGACATGAAGAATTCTCTGTAAGTTCCGGATATAAATTTCAATGGGATAATGAGTTAATGCAGAATATAGAGGATAAGGATGGTTTTGTTACAATTCTTTTTAAAAGTGGGGTTGTGGCTCAATTATTTGGCATTGGGAAGAGGTATTTCGTTTTTGAATTGGATATTCAGGGTACTGAAGGACGGATTCGGATTGGAAACGGTATTTTTGAGTATTACAAGATGGCAAAGAGTCCTCGTAACAGTGACTACTTTGAACTAAAAAAATGTCCTGTATCCATACCTAGTGCTCCCTCTGCGTTAGTCTCCGCTGTAGAAGATTTAATTTCAGGAATTGAGGGAAAGAAAGAAACTAAATCAAGTGGGCGTGAGGCACGTAAGTCTCTTGAGGTAGCATTATCTGTATATGAATCTGATAGATGCGGCAGCTGTCCTGTTCGGTTTCCATTTACTAATACGTCGCTTAAGGTAATATCACGTTAGTTGATAAGAAATAATAACAAGTTAGGTATATATTCATGAGGAGAGGGATTATAATTCAAGCGCGGATGAGTTCAACACGTCTTCCTGGTAAATCAATGAAAAAAATTTCAGGAAAGCCTCTCATTTATTATGTTATTGACAGGGTGAAGCGTGTTGTGGGAATTGATGCTATCATAATTGCTACTTCTTCAGATCCGTCGGATGATTGTATAGCTGATTATGCTGTGAAAAATGACATTTTAGTTTTTAGAGGTGATTTAGATAATGTTCAGAAGCGGTATTATGATGCAGCAGAAAAATTTAGCATTGATGTTATTATTCGTGTCACAGGAGACAACCCCTTGGTTTCTCCTGTGCTTATTCAACGAATGCTTAATGAGTGGAATGAAACCAAGGTTGATTATATTGCCTATACAGAATGTATTGTTGGAACTGGAGCTGAACTTTTTACACGCTCAAGTTTTGATAAGGCCATAGCACTATCACATTCGGCTTATGATTTTGAACATGTAACACCACCGTATTATCAAAAGAAAGATGATTTTAGAACCCTTTTTTTAAAGACCCCAGAGGAATATAGACATGATACATTGGTTGTTACTGTAGATACTGAAAAAGATTTAGAGTTTATCCGTAAAATTTATAAAAATTTTCATAAAGAAGGATATGTTTCATTGAAAAACGTAATATCTAATTTTTCTCTTATTAAAGGATAGCATATATGAAGCAAGGGGTAAGAAAAACAGTTTTACTGGATGATGAAAGAATAGGGGATCCTTATCCAGCTTTTATTGTTGCGGAAGCAGGTGTGAATCATAATGGTGAAATGGATTTGGCAAAGGAACTTATTGTCCAAGCTAAAGAAGCTGGTGCAAATGCGATAAAATTTCAAGCATTTTCCGCAGAGCTTTTATGTGATTTAGAATTGACAGAAACCAAAAATGTCGAAGGGATTACCGGTGGGACAAATTCATCATATGAGATGTATAAGAAACTTGAATTAAGCAATGATCAATTAACAGAGTTGCACCAATTTTCTAAAAAAGAAGGAATTATATTTTTTGTATCAGTTTTTGATGAAAAGCGAGTTGATTTCCTAGATTCACTTAATATAGTATGTTTTAAAATATCATCAGGTGACCTAACACATTTGCCCTTAATTCGTTATACGGCTCGGAAGGGTCGTCCTGTGATTATTTCAACAGGCATGTCAACAGTTGATGAAATTAAAAAGGCTGTTAATGCAATTGAGGCAGAAGGCGTTAATAATATTGTTATTTTGCATTGTACAGCAGATTACCCCCCACGGGATGAAGAAATAAACCTCTCAGCATTATTAACTTTGAAAAAGACATTTCCTTATCCTATTGGTTTTTCTGATCATAGTATAGGTTTAGAGGTTGCATATGCCGCGCGGGCTATAGGTGCGACCATGATTGAGAAACATTTTACTCTAGATCACAATTTAGCAGGGCCGGATCATAAAATGTCACTTGATCCAGAAGAATTAAAGAAATTGGTTTCTGGAATAAGACGAATAGAGCGGGCATGGGGAACAGGGGTCAAAGAACCTACGAATGCTGAGCA
>CAZLCT010000016.1:4510-31698 GCA_964558015.1 uncultured bacterium
ATACCCTCTGGACATGCAATCATCCTTTCTGATGTAAAGATTGTTAAACCGGCATCAGGCATAAGGCCTGAATATTTAATGGATATTATCGGAAAGACAGTTACACAAGATTTAAGACGAAATGATCCTATTGAGTGGAATATGTTAAAATAATAAAATATCTGTTTAAAGTAAGTTGTAAGTTGAAATTTTTGTTTATTACTTAGAAGAATAGATCGATAAGTCTTCGTTCATTCATTGCCTTCTGATGTGCGGTCATATTTTGTTTGCGGATAAGTTCTAGGAATTCTTTTTTGCGTTCTTGATCTGCAATGAGCTTTTTCTTTCGTGTATTTTTTCTTATTTGTTCTTTAGATTTTTTTATTTTCTCTTGCTCCAATTCTTTCTCGTCAGGACGCCTAAAGAGTTCTTCCGTAGTAAACATTTCCCTCCGGATTCCTTTATCAATTTCTTCTCCTAACGAGTTAAAAAATTCTGGTGAAAAATTTACAATCGTATAAATTTCATCTCCAGGTTGATGAACGTTATATTTATTATGTGTAAGTTTATGAATGATATTTGCAAAGTATGATGTAGATTCTTCTATATTTTTTATGTTGATATTTTGCACTTTATTTTCTTTTAAAATTTCATCAGCTTTGAATGTTTTGTCAATGAGCATACCACTTAAAATAGACTTAAAATTTTCTTGCTGCAGTATGAGGCTAATTTCCTCAAGGTTTTTTTCTGCTAAAGGGAAAATATCATATGGATGATTGTCTCCTAATACTTTTAACAATAAATAAAAGTTTCGGAATGTTATAATTTCTTCAACAACATGACTTAAGAGAAGATGATATGGCCGTCTTTTAATCCTTTGGCTTATTGAAAGTGTGTGTTGTCTTTCTGCTTTGATATTATGTTTTGGATCCAAGAAATATGTAATAATTTTGTAAAATATTTTATTTATTTTTTTTCGTTCCTTGTTTGGCAACTCAGATAGCGTTTTAAGGTAGCGGGTGTCAATATCTGGTTTAGATATAATTGATAGGATTTCATTCCTTTTTTTAGCCAGATGTATTTCAATATCAGATAACATTTTATGCTCAGCTTCGCTAGGTTCAGTTTCAATTTTAGTTTCGTTTTCTCTTATATCTACTTTTTTCAATGTATCGTAAATTTGGGACATCCTTTCCTTAATTATTGAAAAATAATCAAGTTCAGGAAGACGCTTTGCTTGAGCACGTGGATTGCCGGATGCAAAAAGTGCTTCAGCCGCTTTTCTTTGGGCTTTTAGAATTATTTCATAAAGGACAATAATAGCTTTTTCGCGTTTTCGGCCTAATGAATCAAAAATTTCAACCATGCGTTGTTTTAAATTTTCGAAATGTTTTAACACAGGCTGAAGATTTTCTTCAAATTGAATATGTCTTTTTTGAACTATATCTTCAATAATCTGGCGGGTTTCTTTTCTTCTGTCTGAGGGGGTTTCAACGACTAATGCATTTGATGCCTTCTGTGCTTGCTTAATATCTCTTTCCTCAAATGAATTTTTAAGTTCGAGTATTTTTTCCTTTGCTCGTTTGACAATATAATCAATAATGGCATTCTTTTCTTTGAGGCTTTCTAAAAGGATTTTTGTTTGTTCTTTTTTCCCCGCATGAAGTTTTCTTTGATGCTCTTTAAATAGTTCTTTTTTTTGAGCTACTTTTTCCTGTGCCCGTTTTACAATGCTGCCAACAATTGATCCTTTTTCTTTAAGATTTTCTAAGAGAAATTCCGTTTGTTCTTTTTTTTCTGTATGGATTTTTTTCTGATTTTTTTCGATCAGTTTTTTTGTTTGGGCAACTTTATCTTGCGTGTGCACAACCACATCTTTAGTAAATTCAGTTTTTTCCTTTAATTTTTTTGAAGATGCTTTTAAGACTTCTTTCCTTTCTTTTTGTAATAGCTCTTTACTTTTTTCTATACCTTTTTTACTTTCAGCTGTTTTCTCGCGTGCCTGTTCTATTATATTTTTTTTGTTTTTATTAGATTCCTGTCTTTTTTCTTCAGGCGTTGGTTCTTTTATCTCGAATGATTTGGCTCGGTATAATCTTTTTTCGTTTAATTTTGTTTCTAGTGTACTTTTCCTTTGAAGTAATGCGATTTGTTTTTTTCTAAGATTTTCATTCGAAAGCTCTCTGTCTGTTCTCATACGAGAGCGGACTTGGGATAATTTTTCCCTGTGATTTTTAAATCGTTGTATATTGGCCCGCCAGGCGTCCTGACGTTCTTGAGCATTTTTTAAAATTTTTTCATTAATTGATTTACTTTTTTTAAGAACAATGTCCTCGAGGGGGGGGATTTTAATTTTATTTTCTGAAGAAATGTCATGTAATATTTTTGTTACATTGATACCGTTAAGGAGAAAAATACCTTCTGTTGGTCTAAATTCGGTTGACATAATAAAGCCTTATACTTATAAATTGTTATAAATAAACAACTTAAGCGAAACTTATATGCAATATAAAATATAGCACTACATTCTATTTACGTCAAGATGATGAGAAAAAAGTATAGTAATTTAAATCCTTATAAAATTATTTATTTATATCTTTTCTAAGAAGCCTATGCATTAAATATGTGTTAAGAAATAAAGAGTTTTCATACTTATCATATTTATCTTTTCAAATAATTGAAAGAGAGAAGCAAAAAAATTGACTCTTTGTTGCAAAGTTGTTATACTCACACAAGTTATGAAGCTAAACATTTCTAAAAAACGTACTATATATTTTAAGGGAAAGAATACCGTTAAAAATGGTTCTTTATGCCTTAATAACAAGAATTCTAATTTGAAATTGTTAAATTTTGAGTATATTAGGCTAAAGGCTTCAAGAAAAATTTTTAAAAAGTTTGAAAATCATGAAACAGTAATAGTGCTTCTCAAAGGAAAATGTTTAATTAGTACTAAGTCAAAAAAATATATTTTGGGTCATAGGAAAGATGTTTTTTCAGCAAAGAGCCATAGTTTATTTATACCTCCTGAGATTCCATTTTTTCTTGATTCTTTAGATTTGGCAACAGAAATCTCAATTATTACCACTCCTGTTAAATACAATAAAAATAAAATAGTAAAAGAGATCGCTGATGGAAAAATAAGAGTACAAAAAGTAGGAAAGGGTATATATGAGAGAAAAGTCCATACTCTAATTGGCCCGGATTTCCGTGAAAAAAGATCCCATTTATTGGTGGGGGAGACATTTAATAAAGGTGGAAAATGGTCTAGTTTTCCGCCTCATAAACATATGAGGAATAATCTGCCTAATGAAACACGATATGAAGAGATTTATTTTTTTAAAGTCAACCCAAGCGATAAATTCGGTTTTATACGTATCTATAATCAAAGGGAGGATAATGTTTATTGCATAAAGGATAATGATTGCGCGATAGTTACTGATGGGTATCATCCTGTATGCGCAGTGCCAGGAAGTACCGTTTATTATTTATGGGCAATGGTAGGGAAAAGTGCTAAAGTTATCAATAATTATGATAATTCTTTTCATAATATATCGATGTAGAGAAATAATGGTATTGAGCCGATAATATATAGAGAATAATTTTATAGGTCTTTTATTATATTGAAGTGTTGTTTTATATTAAAAATATTTTCTGATGGGGTTTACCCCGTTTAGAGAACAAAGTGAAAAAGAAATAGAAGTTGGCGATTGATTTTGTTAGCTGGGCAGCAGGTATTTAATGGAGATTGCAGTAAAAAAATATTCTCTAACGGGGTTTACACTAAGACATTATAGTAGTACAATATTTCACGGAGTATTAAATTATGAGTAAGTTAATGAAGATAGACGACTTACAGCCGGGTATGATAATTGATAAAGATGTAAAGAACCTTCAAGGTGCCATCTTATTAAAACAAAATAGTGTTGTTACCGAAAGGCATGTAAGTATTTTTAAGACATGGGGCATTCAGTCTGTTTTTGTGCGTGAATCTTTAACTGCAGAAGATTTAGACGGAAAAACTCCCGAAGAGGTTGTGGACAAAGAAATTGAAGAATTTCATAAAATATTAGATGATAAATTTTCTGATGTAATAGGTGATGAAATTATGAGTAATATAAAAGGTCTTGCTCTTACTCAGAAAAGTGTGTGGATAAAGCGAAAATATAATGTATAAAGAGGAGATATAAACGATGGCAAATAGAAAAATAATAGTAGTTGATGATGAACCTGATTTTGTTGAGAATGTTAGATCATTTTTTGAACTTCATGAATATGAATGTTTAGTGGCTTTTAATGGGCGTGAAGGTTTGGAGAAGATTGAGAAAGAACGCCCAAGTTTAATCATCCTTGATATTTTAATGCCGAATATGGATGGATATACCATGCTGCGAGAATTGAAAAAAAGAAAAATAAAAATATTATGTATTATTCTAACAGCAAAAGAAAAACTTAAAGATTTGTTCGAATTAGAAAAGGTGGATCGCTTTGTAACAAAACCATTTGAGCTTAAGAAGTTGAAAGAAATTGTTGATGAAATGCTGGAAAATAGTGATGACACCCCATATGAAGAAAAAAAACCGGATAAAACTCCCAAAAAAGAAGGGAAAAAGGTTTTACTCATAGAAGATGAGGCCCGGTTAGCTGACAGTATTAAGAATTTTTTACAAATAAAAAATTATTCTGTTCATGTAGCTTATACTGGTGATGAAGGGCTTAAGGCTGTGAAGACTTTCAAACCTGATATTATTATTTCCGACATACTAATGCCACAAATGGATGGTTATTCAATGATAAAAGAATTACGTAAAGAGGGTTTAGAAGTCCCTATTATTATAACTACCGCAAAAGAAAAGATGAAAGATCTTTTTGAAGTTGAAGGTGTTGACGCATTTATGGCTAAGCCCTTCGGCTTAAATGATCTTGAGCGTAAAATTCAAGAAATTATAGCAAAAAGGTCATAATCTATCTTCTTTTTCTTTCTGTAAATTACATTAACAATTTCAAGAGAGGAAATAGAAAAATGAGTAAAAAGATATTATTAATTGACGATGAACAGAGATTAGTGGCTAATCTGAAGGTATTTTTGGAATTAAATGGTTATGAAGTATTTACAGCATATAATGGTAAAGAGGGCTTTCAAGTTGCTCAGGATAGGATCCCAGATATAATTATTTCAGATATTATGATGCCCGAGATGGATGGATATACTTTGCTTAAAGAATTCAAAATGAATACAAAATTACAAAATATTCCTGTTATTATGCTTACAGCTAAAGATGGATTAAGTGATTTATGCGAAATTGAAGGAGCAGCTGAATTTATTCCAAAACCATTTGATTTAAATAAACTCCTTGATGTTGTTAAGCATCATGTCAAGTAACATTTTAGAAGGTGATTAGAAGGGAAGAATTAAGAGAGGATGAAAAAAAATATTGATATACAAAAAATAATCGGTACGATTGATAAGTTACCAACTTTACCATATATTGTTACCACTCTTAATGATTTAATACGAAATCCTCATACGTCTGCATCTGATATACACAAGATCATCATGAAAGATCAGGCCCTATCGTCCCGTATCTTAAAATTGGTTAATTCTGCATTTTACGGATTCTCCGAACGTATCTCATCTGTTTCTCATGCTATTGTTATTTTAGGCTTCAATACGGTTAAAAATGTTGCTTTAACAGCATCGGTTTTTGACATGTTCCCAAAAGATAAGTCTGCAGATACTCTCTTTGATCGGCAGGCTTATTGGCTTCATTCTCTCGCCTGTGCCGGCACAGCACGTTTGATAGCTACAAAAGTCAAACTCCCCTCAGCCGAAGATATATTTGTTGCTGGCCTGATGCACGATATTGGAAAATTAGTTTTAGACCAATTTGTACATGAAAAATTTGTTGAAATAGTAAAAGTTGTTCACGATAGAAATATCTTAATTAAAGATGCTGAAGAAGAGATTTTAGAAGGTGTCAATCATAGTCAAGTTGGGGCATGGCTTGCAACACGATGGAAATTACCCACGGGGCTCGTTCAAATGATTGGTTTACATCATAGACCTGAGTTGGCTGATCAACTTATGAAACCCGCCGCATGTATTCATTTGGCTGATATTTTAGTAAGAAGTTTGAATATTGGTACAGGAGGGGACAATAAGATGCCAATGATTAATAAAGAAGCGTGGGAATCTTTAGGCTTAAGCTATAAAGATATTGATGAAATAATGGCAGCTATAGAAAAAGAGTTAAAAGAAACAGAAGCATTCCTCACTGAGGTTTAATAAATTTTATGAATACTATTATAACTAGTTTTGTTGAAAGATTGAATACTATTAACAAAACGGATGAAATATTTCAAGCTTTAGCAGATAGTTTCCAGGTTATTGATAAGGAAATTTATTCAGTTTGTCTTAAGGTTGATTCGCGAACATACGAAATTGTACCCGCCCGAGATATAGACAGGATTTTAATAAATAACATCAAGGATGCGCTGGAGCGTGGTATATGTGGTCAAATTTCTGATCCCAATAAAGTTGTTCTTATTTCTGATCATAAAAGGTTTGCTTTCAGAGAAGATGACCGCATGTTATTGCTTCCATTATTTCAGAAACAGGTGCAATATGGAATTGTAGTTGTCGTTTTTCCAGAAAAACTACTTGATACCTTTGAAATGATGAGAGGTGATTTAAACATGATAGGTATTATCGCATCGAAGTTTTTTGATCTTTTATATTCAATAGATACTGAAAAGCATTTAGTTAAGGAACGTACCGATACTGAGAATCGTCTAGCAAATATTGTGGAGAATGTTGTTCATGGACTTATTGCATTAGATAATAATCATATGGTAAGTATTTTTAATAAAAATGCCGAGATTATTTTTAATATTGCATCTTCTGCTGTAATTGGTAAATCCTATCGTGAGGCTTTTTCACAAAAGCTGGTAAGGGTGTTTGATGTTTTAGTAGAGAATACATTGATTGAAGGCTCTATTTTGGATTACGAATTTGAAATGGAGCTGTCTCCTACGTTAAAAATTCCTATAGGGATTAGTACTTCTATACTGCTTGACAGTCAGGGGATTCATCAGGGAATTATATTTTTATGCCGCGATATGTCCCTCACTAAAGAAATTAACCGTTTAAAAGAGTTAGATAAAATGAAATCTGAATTTGTTTCAATGGTATCGCATGAGCTTAAAAATCCTATAGCAGTTATTAAAAGTTCAGTTGAGACGCTATTAGCTGCCAGGAATTTAGGTAAAAAACTTGATGATAATTTCGAAACAAATTCATTGTCAGCTATCAATGATGAAATCAATCGTTTGTCTCAACTTATCAATGACATTCTCAGCTTAGCACGTATCGAGTCAGGGCGTGTTGAAATTAGAAAAGAGCCGGCAAACATCGAGCAGCTTATACATTCTACAATTAATGTGTTTAAAATTAACGAAGAGACACATCCTATTTCTGTTAGTGTTGAAAATATAGACCATAATATTTTGTTAGATTCTGATAAAGTAAGAATTGTACTTATTAATTATATTAGTAATGCTATTAAGTATTCTCCTAATGGTTCACCTATTAATATCTATGCAACTCTGGAAGGCGAAGAGTTTAAAGTTACTGTAAGTGATAATGGCATTGGAATACCTGATGATAAGCTTAGTTCTATTTTTGATAAATTTTCACGTGTGTTAATCCCCGAAACCCAAAGTATAAAGGGAACCGGCTTGGGACTTTCTATTTGTCAGAAAATAATTGAACTTCACCATGGACGTGTTTGGTGCGATAGTAAATTTAAAAAAGGTTCGACTTTTGGGTTTTCTATTCCTATAAGTGATTTTAGCAGAGCAAACTAAAATAATAATAAATAAATATTTTTGGTATTATTTATAAGCGTATGAAGAAGTTATATATACTTTTTATTATAATAGTAATTGTAAGCGGTGGGCTTTCTTGTGCATATAGGTATCAGCCGGTTATACCTGAGGAAAGGATATTATATAAAAATGAAGTTAATAGTATTGCTGTAGTTCCTTTTGTTAATATGGCAGAGGGAAAAGGGGACATACGGAATGCTACGGAAATATTTTCTTCTGAACTTGCACGCTTTCGCGAAGTAAATATTGTTCATCCTACTTCAGTAGCTCAATATTTATATGAGCATAATATAAAGTTAGATAGCAGTAATATTACTGCTGAAGCTCTTAAAATAGGAGCATTTTTTAATGTAGATACTGTTATTGTGGGTACTATTACAGAGTATAATTCATTTTTCCCACCTATTTTTGGATTAAGCCTTTTACTTATCGAAGTAGATACGGGCAAAATCATTGCTTCACGGTCTGAAGTTTATGACAGCAGTTTTAATTATGTGAGGAATGAGTTGAAAACGTATGCATCAGTTAAAAAACTTAAAGACAGTTTATATGAAGAAGATTTAATTCTGCATCGATTTGAATTATACATACGTTTTGTATGCCATCAGATTATTAAGAAGTACTTCTAAAACAGCTTATTTAGCTTATTAATGTTAAAAATAACATTACGAAAAGCTATTATAATCTAAAACCTAAAAGCCCATAATGCGTATTGTATTGTTTGCTTCCCCTGGAATCCTTGGTCCTTTTATACTTGCGACGTTGATTCAATTAAAAGAACAGATTGTATGGTTGGTAATACCAACATCTGAGTATTCTGCTTCACCTGCTGAACTATTATCCTTGGCACAACAAGCAAAAATACCTGTATTAAATCCACAGAATTTAAAAAATAGTGATTTTCTTCTTTCCATTAAAGAGGCCTCTCCAGATTTACTTATCGTTGCTACTTTTGATAAAAAGATACCGCCTGAAGTTATTTCGTTAGCACGATATGAGGCTATTAATATTCATTCTTCATATTTACCAGACTATCGGGGTGCGTGTCCTGAATTTTGGGCTATACGTAACGGGGAGAAAGAAACCGGGGTCAGTATTCATTATATAAGTGATGAATTTGATTCTGGAGATATTATTTTTCAGGAAAAAGTTCCTATCGGCGATGATGATACCGTTGGTATTTTATTATATAGACTTGCGCCTGTTGCAGCTCGTCTGTTAATGAAAGTTAGAGAAGAGTTTGGCAGAGGAAATGTTTTAAGGAGGATTCCTCAAAATAAAAAAAGCATGCGGCATGCCCCTTTAGTTCAGACGTCTGATTTACAGATTAAGTGGAATTCCTCTAGCCAGGATATTTATAATTTAATTCGTGCAGCTAACCCCGTAGGTGGTGCATGGACAACCTTCCGTGGATTTCAAATTAAAATTTGGCAGGCAACTGTTGTCAAAGAAGAGATTACTTCGGATATTTTACCCCCAGATCAAAAGCCTGGTACATTATTTATTGAAGGGTTAAAAAGAAAAGTTTTTGTACGTACTGGAGATGGTTTCATGGAGCTTAAAGCAGTTCAACTTGCCTTATATTATATTTTGGATGCGTGGAGTTTTACGGAAAAGGCCCTTGCAAAAGATGGTGAGGTTTTGGTTTAAATTAATATGTATTTTGTTGTGAAGGGGCGTATTGCGGACCTATAGAATGGGTTTATTTTTTATTTAAATTATCAATCCAACTCTCGACTTCATCTGAATGGTAGCCGTCCTTAGTATTTTCTAAATAACATTTAAATTGTTCAATGGCTTTTTCTTTATTGCCCCATTCGGCATATGTTATTCCTAAGTTATAGTTGATAGTTTCATCATGGGGATTTACTTCAAGCGCTTTTTTAAAATATGAGGTAGCTCTAACCATATCGCCAAGTGCTTTATATGTACAAGCTGTATTATTTAATGCTTCAATATCATTTGGATTAATTGTCATTGTCTTTTTAAACTCCTCAAGCGCTTCTTGGAACATTTCTTTTTCTTTATAAATGCATCCTAGATTATTATGAGCTTCAGTTGAATTTGGATTGAGGGAGAGGACTTTCTTGAGATTATTAATTGCTTTATTGTATTGTTTCTGATATTTATACAACAAAGCAAGGTTGTTGAGAATTTCAGTATCATGTCTATTATATTTTAAGACTTTTTTAAAATGTTGTTCTGCCAGGTCAAATTTTCCTTGGCGAAGATATAAGTACCCAAGATTATTATGTGCCTCTGGTTGGTTCGGATTAAGTTCAAGAGTCTTTTTAAAGTATTGTTCGGCTTTAGTCAATAGTCCGTTTGAAAGTAAAAAACAGCCCAGCAGATTATAAGCAGGATAAAAAGAGGGATTAGCATAAACAATTTCCTCAAGTTTATCTATTGCCGAAGAAAAATTTCCTTTGCTATATAGTTCTTCTGCTTCTTCGAGAAACTGTACGTTTTCCATAAAAATTAAGGTGGGTTTTATATTTTAAATATATAGATTAACATAAAGACCTTTAGTTTGCAATATTTCAGTCAGGGTTGAGAAGTTAAAATACCTGCTTGTCAAGGCCCTTTGCTAGAGTTCCGAAATGACTTGGTGTATATCCAAAAGAATTTTTCCACACTTCGTTACTTTCCATGCATAAGTATATAAAAACATTAGGGCTATGGCCTCTAATCCAATTCACTATCTTTTTATAAATATGTATTCTAAGCGGTTTTATGTATCTCATTTTACCATCAAGACCTTTTATAAATTCATGATATATGAAAAAGGAGGCAGGAAAACGTTTTTCTATTATTAATTTTAAAGAGGGAATAAAACGAAAGCATCCCAAACTGATCCATGCAATTGCTTGAGGATCGATTGTTTTAAATATTAAATCGACCGTTTTTTTATAATCTTTTTCCCATCCGGGATAATGAAATATTGGATCGAAATGAAATCCTATTTTGTAACCGCATTCTTGGCATTGGCGTGCTGCGTTAATACGTGCCTTAAGAGAAGCAGCGCAATTTTCTTCCCTCTTTACAATAGGTTGAGCATTTAGAGACCAAGAAGCGACAATTTTCCCCTTTGGTCTGAAATTAAGAAGATAATCGATGTTTGTTGTTTTAGTTTTTAACTCTAAAATAGCATTCTTTTTTTTAATAAAATAAGGTATAAGCTTTTTACTCATTAATGTAATATGATCAAAGGCCAGAGAGTCAGTAAATTCTCCGGTTCCAATACGCCAGTAGCGTTTTTTGTTCATATCTACTTTGTTATTAAGTTCTTTGAACATGTCATCAATATTTACAAAAAAAGTAATAAGGGGATTATTAAAATAACTTTGTAAAATGCAATAGGTACAATCAAGACTGCAGCCAGCAATTTGATGAAGGATTTGATAGCCGCAGCAAATATAATATTTTGTTCCGGGGCATTTTTTTAAAAATCGTCCTTTATTTATAGTAATAAAGATATCTTTTTTGCCCTGAGAAATTACATTTCCCTTTTTATTATACTCTTTGATAAAATATTTGGTGTCAGTAATGATTACTTGAGGCAGGTTTTTATATTTGGTAAGTATCTTTTTTGTAAGTGTATAATTTTTAGCCTTTATGTCAATGTAAATATTTTGGGGTCTATATTTCATTGTCGCATGAGAGATTTAACTATAATACTTTATATATTATGTTCTATAGGAAATAAGTTATATTATCTTTATTGCACCATTATACAGAAGTAATTGCTATAATCAACTTATTGTATATTGTATGATTGATTCATAGATAAAATAGGAGTAAAATAATAACAAAGAATATTGTAAAAAAATGAGGGAGGATTTTAATGAATAAAAAAAAGATATTAATAATAATAATTTCATTTATATTTTTAGCGCTTATACTTTATTTATTTCAATTTTTTAAAACGTCTGTGACTGAGACCGAGGAAGCGAAAAAAATTGAAGCCCTAGTTAATAGGGCAGTAGCTTTAGTGGAAAACAAAGGAGAAGAAGCTTTTGTCGAGTTTAGAAAAAAGAATAGCGAATGGTTTAATGATAAAACATATGTTTTTGTTTATACTTTAGATGGAAAGGTTGTAGTATACCCTATAAAACCTGCTTTTGAGGGAAGAAATGCACTAGATATGGAGTATTATTCTAATGCAAAGAATATAGCTCAAAAAATAATTAAAAAGGCCCAGGGCGAAGGATCTGGATGGATAGATTATAGATGGATTAAACCAGGCTCTCCAGGTCCCGTTAGAAAGATAAGTTATGTTAAAAAAATTGAAGTAGGTGAAAAGGTTTTTGTTGTTGGTGCTGGCATATATTTAAATTAAATAATTAAAAATAGATTTTAAATCAATAGTGTATTGATAATTTTTTTAAGTTTTCCTTATTTTTGAATATATTATTTAAATTGTTTTGGTATTAATAGAAATTTCTTTCCCTTTTCAATGTTTCCCCTTTTAATACAGCCATTCGAATAAATAGCGCATTTTTTCTTAAGTTCTTTTATTGTTGCCATACGTTGCCTTTTGGAAAGTTTATTTGAATTTATCATTTTAACCATTGCCTGTATGCGAAATCTATCAAGTGATGGAATAGTACGCGACAATTGATCATTATGACCACCTTGCTTGATTATTAATTTTTGTTTAATTAAGCCAACAGGGTATTTGTATGTTATCCTAAGCCACAAGTCATAGTCTTCGCAAGCTGGCAGGGATTCGTCAAACGTTCCCACCTCATCAAATATGGAGCGATAAATCATGACTGATGATGGAGTGATAAGACACAGAGGGAGACACCTTTCATATATCATACCAGCGTATTTTGTATGTTTTTTCAGGGGGTTTACCCTGTGGAATTGTGGCTTTTCCTTACTGCTTTCGGCACTTGCATGCGTTTTATCTAGGGCTGCAACTGAATTAAATTTTTTTGGTTTTCTCATCCATATTTCCTCTGTTTGATGAATAAGGATATCATGATTTGTTTTATTGAACTTGATTTGTCGTTCAAGTTTTTTAGGCAACCAATAATCATCAGAGTCAAGAAAACATATAAAAGTCCCGCGAGATATTTTAATACCAACATTTCGTGATGAGCTTACTCCTTTATTATTTTGGTAATAATATTTTATTTTATTATTTTTGAAATTTTCTATAAGCCTGCGAGTTTTATCAGTTGAACCATCATCGATTATAATAAGCTCAAAGTCCTGATAGGTTTGGTTGAGAACAGATTTGACAGCATCGCTCAAATATTGCTCACGATTATATGTAGGAATAATAACACTAACTTTTGGCATGCAGGGTATTATAAAATGACGGAATAGAAATGTAAATACTCCTTAAAAAGTATTTATCATTTATAAGGAATAATTAATCAGTCGGTATAATACTTTTTATTTTCATATACTCATTTTTGGTACATTTGAACCATATTATTAGGTTGTTTTTTGGAAATATAGGTAGAATTATAATAAAGATCATCTGGTAAGCAAAAGATATAAAAATATTGGCATTTTTGAATAACTATAGTAACATATTATACTTAGGTAAGTTATAAGCTGTTTAATTCTTAAAGGAGGCATATGCAGAACGTTATTTTATTATTTCAATGTGATGATAAAAAAGGAATTGTAGCCGCATTGTCTGATTTTATTTTTAAAAATGACGGAAATATTATTACTGCAGATCAATATAGTTCTGATCCTGAAGGGGGACATTTTTTTATTCGTGTTGAATTTTGTATAGATAAACCCAATTCTGATAAAGAGGCTTTAGAGAAAGCCTTTTATCCAATTGCTCATAAATTTAATGCCGACTGGAAGATGTATTATAAGTATGAAAGTCTTAGGATGGGAATATTCGTATCAGAACTAGATCATTGTTTGGTGGATCTTTTATATTTATGGAAATCGGGTGAGTTGAATGTAAAGATTCCCTTTGTAGCCAGTAATCATACTGGTCATAAGGATATTGTTGAGCTTTATAAAATACCTTTTCATTATATTCCGGCAAATAAACAAGATAGAAAAGAGCAAGAATTATTATCGCTAGTTTCCGGGAATTCTGACTTTTTAGTTTTAGCAAGATATATGCTTTTACTTTCCGGAGATTTTTTGACGAAATATAATAAGGATATTATAAATATCCATCACAGTTTTTTGCCTTCTTTTAAGGGGGCAGATCCATATCGCAGGGCTTTTGAAAAAGGAGTAAAAGTTATTGGCGCGACGGCTCATTTTGTAACAGAAGAACTTGATGAGGGGCCTATCATTAGTCAGATTGTTGAGCCTGTTTCACACAGAGAAAGTGTCGATGATCTTATAAGGAAAGGTAAAAATTTGGAGAAGAGAGCGTTGTCGCAGGCAATACACAATTATATTGATTACCGTATAATAAAATATAAGAACAAAACGATTGTGTTTTAATGAAGCCATAACTTACGGAAAGCAGTGACGTAAGTTATAAGGCTGAATTAATCCCCCCTGGTATGTTTCCGTAGGAAACAAGGGGGGATAACGCAAGAGGGAATAGATATTATGAATTATAGGAATCTTTCAATACAGAAATATATGAACGAACTATCTTCTGCTAAACCTATTCCTGGCGGTGGGAGTGCTGCTGCACTTGTTGGTGCCATAGGTATATCGTTAAGTTTAATGGTTGCTAATATTACTCTTAAAAAAGTGGGGAATAGAGGACAGAAAAAGCTAAAAATATATATAAAAAAGCTGAAGCAATTTAAAAAACAGATTAGCCATTTAATTGATAAAGATCCTAAAGTCTACAAAAGAGTGATTAATAGTTATAATCTTTCTAGGGAAAACCCACAACGTATGGTGCGTATAGAAAATGCCCTTGTGGCATCTTATAATGTGATGAAACAATTATGTGTAGATCTATGTACTGTCCATGACATAAATTCTGATATTTTTTCTATTAGCCGAGGGGCAATTTTAAATGATGTATGTGTAAGCGAAGCATTTATCAAGGCGGCTCTGAGTTCTGCAATTTCCACAGCAAGTTTAAATGCAGAATATGTTAAAAATAAACGGATAAAAAAAAGATTATTGGATGAGTTACAAAGAATAGATAATAAAAGAAAGAAGAGAAGATTAAAATGAAAGAGGCAATATTATTAGAGGGAAAAAAAATTGCTGAGAAATTACTCACCGAGATAGAAGCGGAAGTAAAACAGTTAATGGCACCTTCAATTGAGGGAACTGATTATTTGCGACCAACCATCGTAGCTGTTTCTGTTGGAAATAACAAGGCATCCGAGGTGTATCTTAAAAGTCAAAAGAAAATTGCAGATAAAGTTGGTATTAATCATATAATTAAAAATTTAAATGAAAATATTTCTGAAGAGGAATTAATTAAGATTATTAAGGTATTAAATAAAGATACATCAGTTCATGGTATTATCGTCCCAATACCTTTACCAAAACATATTAAGATAAGCAATGTTTTAGATTCAATTAGTAAAGAAAAAGATGTTGAAGGTGTGCATCCATACAATCTAGGGCGGCTTGTCCTTAAGAAAAATATATTTGTTCCATGTACTGCTCAGGCGGTTATGGAGCTAATTGATTCTTCAGGTATTAATCTTTATGGCGCCGAGGTGGTAATAGTAGGGGCAGGGAAGGTTGTGGGACGTCCACTTTCTCTTTTATTAATGGAGAAGATGGCAACAACTACAATATGTAATATTGCTACATTTGAGAAAAAACATTTATTGGAGCACGTAGGTCGCGCTGAAGTCTTAATTGTGGCTGTGGGCAAGGCGGGTGTAATAAAAGGGGATTGGATAAAAGAAGGGAGTATAGTAATTGATGTTGGTATAAATAGAGTAGGTGATAAGATTGTTGGTGATGTAGAATTTGAAGTGGCTAGGAAAAGGGCTTCATATATAACGCAAGTTCCCGGTGGGGTAGGGCCAATGACTGTGGCAATTTTAATGAAAAATGTTTTAACGGCATTCAAAAGGCAGAAAGATTTATAAAGGATGAAGGTCAAAGAGTTATTTAGCAGAGAGAAAAAATTTTTTTCATTTGAATTTTTTCCTCCTAAAACACAGAAGGGTAGAGAAAATTTATTCAGGGCTTTTGAAGAATTAAGGGAAATATCTCCTGATTTTGTTTCTGTAACTTACGGTGCTCTTGGTACAACACAAGAAAAAAGTCTTGAGACGCTAGATGAGATTTATAAGATTCACGGCCGTCATGCTTTTGCAATTATGGCTCATTATACCTGCATAGGGGCTAGTAAAGAAAAGGTTGATTCTTTCCTGAGTGAGATTCATCGGCTTGGTGTTGAGAATATTTTAGCCTTACGTGGCGATCCACCTGAAGGTATGGAGATTGATGAAGTATTACGTAATTCTCCCTTTCCTCATGCGGTTGACCTTGTGAGATATATTAAGAAAAAGACGGATAAATTCTGTATAGGAGTTGCAGGATATCCTGAAGGACATAGTGAATGCCCCAGCAGGCAGACTGATTTGGAATTTTTGAAGTTGAAAGTAAATGCCGGAGCAGATTTTATTATTACACAACTTTTTTTTAATAATAAAGATTTTTTTGACTTTGAGAGGCAAGCACGGGATATGGGCATCCAAGTTCCTATAATTCCTGGTATTATGCCGATTGAAAATTTCAATCAAATTATAAAAATAACTTCAATGTGTGGAGCAAAAATTCCTGATGAGATTAGAAATATATTTCAAGATTCTAAAGCTACTGATAATGATAAAAGACAGCGTGGTATTGAATATACTGTTAAGCAGTGTAAGGAACTGCTTGCAAACGGTGTACCGGGAATTCACTTTTATACATTGAATAAATCTTCCGCGACTCGTGAAATATTCAGGAATTTAGGTGTAAAAAGAGTCTAAATTGATAACTTTAACATCCCACATTTTAATTATATCCATATTAATAGGGGAGATGTAACCATAAATATATATTTATCTTTTTTATGATACTTCGTGACATACCTTTTACTATTCCACGCGATAAAGTTTTATTAAGGCTTAAGTTTAATGTTAACGTCTCAAAATCGAATGAGAAAATTGATCATTTGATTGATTCTATGATGGATGAAGGATATATGATTGCTCAATCCCGGGCAAGTATTCAGGATTTTTATATAAAAGAAAATAAAATGGAAGAAATTCGTTTAGTGGATACTAATTTTATTATACGTGGTCGTAAAATAGCTGAACATCTTAAAAATTGTTTCAAAATAAGTTTTATGGTATGCACCATAGGCGATGAGTTTACTCAGGCAGTTGAATCACTTTCTTCAGGGGGTGAGATTACGAAAGCAGTAATATTAGATGCGGTTGGTTCTGAGGCAATTGAAGCACTTGCAGACACTGTAACTAATATTATTAAACAAAATGCTAAAACTGAACGGGCGGATATTATAACACGTTTTAGCCCCGGCTATGGTGACTGGCCCGTAGCTGAACAGAAAGAATTGCTTAAAATAGTTGAAGCTAAAAAGATTGGCGTTCGGCTTACAGAGCAATATTTAATGATTCCTGAAAAATCTATTTCAGCCTGCATCGGTTGGATTAAAAGAAATGTAACACCCCCCTAATCCCCCCTTGATAGGGGGGATGTACGAGACTCGAAAGTCCCCCTTATCAAAGGGGGTGTCCCCGTGGTTTCGTTTAATGAACAAAGTGAAGCAAAGAAGTAAAACAGAGGGGACGGGGGATGTAAAAGAGAAAGAATTATATGGACAACATATTAGAGAGATTACATAATGAAATCTTAGTCTATGACGGTGCAATGGGAACGGTGCTTCAGGAAAAAGGACTTTTATTGCCTGGAAAAGCACCAGAAGAGTTAAATCTGACCAATCCCGCTGCTATTGAGGGAATCCATAGTCAATATATTGAGGCGGGGGCTGATATTATTGATACAAATACTTTTGGTGGATTACGGGTGAAACTTGATAAATACGGACTCGGTGATAAATTTAAGGATATTAATTTTAATGCGGTGAAGATAGCGAAAAAGACTGTATCTGGGAGGGCCTATGTAGCTGCAGGAATAGGTCCTAATGAGAAAATGATTTCTCCATTAGGTCCTGTTACTTTTGAAGAAGCAGTTTCCTTTTATAAGGAGTGGATAGAGATTGTTGCTAATTCCGGAGCTGATATTATTCTTTTTGAAACATTTTCTGATCTTAAAGAATTGAAAGCTGCAATTATTGCTGCTCGCGAGGTATGTGATCTTCCTATTCAGGCTCAGCTTACTTTTGAAGAGGGTAAAAGGACAGTTACAGGAACTCCTCCTGATGTAGCTGCGGTTACGCTTTCTGCCATGGATGTACAGATTATTGGAGCAAACTGCAGTAGCGGACCCAAAGAACTTATTCATACAGCAAAAGTCTTCACCAGTTGTTCTGATAAGTTTATCGTTATCCAACCAAATGCGGGATTACCTCAGCTTGTAAAAGGCAAGACAGTTTTTTTCGAAATGCCGGAGACTATGGCTGAATTTGCCCAGGAATTTGTCAAGACTGGCGTTAATGTTATAGGTGGTTGCTGCGGAACGACGCCGATCCATATTTCTGCCATGCAAAGGGCAGTCAAAGGATTAAAACCTACTCCAAGGAAGAAGGAGAGGCTTTTCACTCTTGCATCTCGTACGAAAGTTTTTGAATATAGTGAAAAGCAAGTTCCTTTTGTTATTGGAGAGCGTATTAATCCGACAGGGAAAAAGTCATTTTCAGAAGAACTTCGTGCTCATAAAACGACCATTGCCAGGCGTTTTGCACTTGAGCAGACTAAGAACGGAGCGCATGCTTTGGATATTAATGTTGGTGCATCGGGTGTTGATGAGAAGAAAATGATTAGGTCCATAATTGCTGCTGTTCAAGCAGTTTCAGACCTTCCACTTGTTATTGACAGTGTTAATCCTGAAGTAATTGAGGAGGGATTGAAAGAGGTATGCGGGAAAGCATTAATTAATTCTGTTAATGGAGAAGAAAAAAGTTTAAGGGCAATTTTGCCTATTGCAAGAAAATACGGTGCAGCTATTATGGGATTAACTACAGATGAAAAGGGTTTGGCAAAAACTGTAGAAAGACGGGTTTCTATTACTGATAAAATTCGATTACGGGCTGGTAAGTACGGCATTAATGAGCGAGATATTATTATTGATCCCCTTACACTCACTATTGCGGCTGAGTCTGAACAAGCTGGGTATACTTTAGAGGCTGTTAAGAAGATAAAAACGCAATTTGGTTTATTGACTTCACTAGGAGTCAGCAACGTTTCTTTTGGCCTTCCGAATAGGGATATTATTAATGCACATTTTCTTTCACTTGCTGTTGGCGCTGGTCTTGATTTTGCAATACTTAATCCAAATAATGAAAAGATAATGCAGGTTATAAATAATAAGGTTAAATCTAATCCGGAAGAAGAGGCTGTAAAACATTTTATTAAAGAATCACTTGATTTACAGTTTAAAAATATTCCGGCACCTGAGGGAAGGAAAAAGTATAAAGCAGAGGTCACGGATTCTGTTGACTCTGATATTGAAGAATTATTATATGAGACGATACTTTATGGTGAGAAGGAATCAGTTCTTGATTTAATTGAGGTTGCTTTAAAAAAGGGACTTAAGCCTCTTGATATTAATTTAAATATTTTAATTCCTGCAATCGAAGAAGTCGGAAAAAAATTTGAAGCTAAAGAGTATTTCCTTCCGCAGATTATTATGGCAGCTGAGACAATGCAGAAGGCATGTTCCCGGCTTAACAAGGAAGTGCAAGCAGGAGATAGGCACGCCTCTTCCTTACATTCAAAAGGTTCAGTGGTTATGGCAACGGTTGAAGGAGATATCCATGACATAGGAAAAAATATAGTTATTGCAGTATTAGAAAGTTATGGATATAAAATATTTGATTTGGGACGTGATGTTAAAAAGGACGATATTATACGGGAAGCAATTGATAGGAAGGTTGATATTATTGGTTTAAGCGCTTTGATGACCACTACAATGGTGGAAATGGAGCCTGTTATTAAGGATTTAAATAAAGAGAACAGAAATATTAAAGTCATTGTCGGCGGTGCGGCGGTAACTAAAGAATTTGCAAAGCGGATTGGAGCGTCAGGATATGCTAAAGATGCGGTTGAGGCTGTGCGGCTGATTGAAAAATTGATTAAAGGCGTATGATAAGAATAAATACATACATTAAGAATGAATTAAGTTAATGCGACCCTTTATTTTGTTGTTATTAGTTTTACTAATAGTCGGTTTTTGTTATTATCAGTTTTTTTTTCTAGATACAGGTAATAATTATAACGTCATTGTTATTCTAATTGATGCATTAAGATTTGACCATCTCGGTTGTTATGGTTATAAGAGAAATACAAGCCCCAATATAGATAAGATTAGTGAAAAAAGTCTTGTTTTTGAGAATGCTATATCTCAAGCAACATGGACTAAGCCGTCAGTAACTTCATTATTTATTTCTGATTATGTCAAAAATCATGGTATAACTCTATTTACTTTGGATAATACTGATTATTCTATGAGTAATGTACTTCCGGACTCTGCTATAACTCTTGCGGAAGTTTTTTCAGATGATGGTTATAAGACAAAAGCAGTTATAAGTAATCCTTTCATAAAAAAAGGTTTTGGCCTTGAACAGGGATTCGATGAATATGATTTTACGAGAAAGGATCATGATGAAACATTGAATGCTTTAAGGTGGATAAAAAAAATATTAGTAAAAAATTTTTTTTATATATCCATTATATGGCACCTCATGCGGATTATTGTCCACCTCATGGTTATAAATCACAATACAAAGGAGAAATTAATTTTCGTGGAAAACACCAAAATTTTTTTAATAGCTTCGATATGTCACGGGAAGATATTAGAGAACTTAGAGCTAGATACGACGGTGAAATTAGATATGTGGATTATGAGGTTTATAGACTTTTGTCATACCTTAGGAGAAAGAATATACTTAGAAAAACTATTATAGTTATTACTGCTGATCATGGAGAAGCGCTTGCAGAAAATAGAGTTGTGGGGCATGGGCATTCTTTAAATACTGTTATTCAGGTCCCATTAATTGTTTACTTACCTTGGAATGATCAGAAACATAGGATTAGTAATATTGTTGAATTAATAGATGTCGCACCTTCTATTCTTAAACAACTAAATATCAAGATTCCAAAATCGTTTAAAGGAATAAACATTTTTAATATTAATGACAGTATAGATAAAGAATTCGGTTTTTCACAAATTGGGAAATGGGTTATGATAAGAGACAAGAATTATATTTTTAAAGAAAAGGCAAAATATTTTTCATTGTATGATCTGATCCGGGATCCATTTGAATTTACAAATATTATTGAAGATAATAATGAGCGTACTGAAAACTTTATGGTAGCCTATCGCTCGTTTATAAATAATAGAAGCGAGTTAAAAGTGGAAAGCAGAGAGATTGACCATGAGACAATAATGCAACTAAAATCATTGGGGTATATAAAGTAATAACAAATAGAAGTAACTTGATTAAGCTTTATTTACAATAATAAACTAGACTATTATGAAAAAAATTAATTCAGATATAATTAAATTAAAGAAGGGTAAACAAAAAATCATTGCTCTTACCGCTTACGATTATACCTTTGCCAAATTATTAGATCAGGCAGGAGTAGATATTATTTTGGTTGGTGATTCCGTAGGTATGGTTTGTTGCGGCGAGAAAGATACCAAGAGCGTTACAATTGAACAAATGGTGTATCATACAAAAGCTGTTGTACGGGGTGTACAAAATGCATTAGTTGTTGGTGATATGCCAATCCATACGTTTGATAACCCAGAGGGTGCTATTGTAAATGCACGAATGTTTTTAGATGCAGGCGCCACCGCAGTGAAGGTTGAGGAAGTTAGTAATATTGTGGTAGAAGCATTAATAAACGAGGGGATCCCAGTAATGGGGCATATTGGACTTACACCACAAACGGCTGAAAGCTTTAAGGTAAGAGGAAAAGATAAAGAAGAAGCTGATAAAATATTACAGGATGCGCAGGCCTTAGATAAAGCGGGTGTTTTTTCTTTAGTTCTTGAATGTATCCCTGCGACATTAGCTGAGCAGATTACGAAAGTGGTATCAGCCCCTACAATTGGAATTGGTGCTGGTCCTTCATGTGACGGACAAATATTGGTTTGCTATGATTTGTTAGGTATGTTCCAGGATTTCCATCCCAAGTTCGTGCGGCATTTCTGGGAGGGAGGGCAAGGAGTGAGTCAGGCAGTAGATGCGTTCCGAAGGGCAGTTGAGCAAGATGAATTTCCATCAGATAAAGAGAGTTATTCATAGTGCACGGATAGACACGGATTACTAATATGGATTAACACAGATGTCTGTGTGTATCCGTGTTTGTATCTGTGTAAATCTGTGTTATATTATGACAAAAGAAAAACCAATATATAAGCGTATACGTAAGAGGTGGGCAATTAATCCCAGGACAAGAGTTAAAAGAAGTAAAAAATTATACAAACGCTCTAAGAATAAGCGGAAATTACAAAATGAAATAGACATGGATTAATATTGGTGTCTGACACCAATTTGACTTGTTGGGTAATTATGAATAAGAAGAAAATACTTATAATCGATAAAGATCATGATACATTAAATCTACTTTCATCTCGCCTTGAGGCTCGTGGTTATAGTGTTATTACGTGCGATTCGAGTTTGGGGTCGGTACATATAGTCAATGATGTACTTCCAGATCTTATTTTACTGTATGCCGGCATGGAAAAAATTTGGAATGAGGAACTTCCTCGCATTATTAAGAAAAATACTCATAATTTATTTGTTCCTATTATTATGATGACTGAGCGTGAGCATATTGCAGAACAAATAATGGGTATGCACCGCGGATTTGACGATTTTATGCTAAAACCTTTTAATCCCCTTGAATTACAACTGCGTATTGAGATGAATCTTAAACGGGCTCAAGAGACAGTTCAAGCGAATCCATTGACTAAACTGCCTGGGAATATAGCAATAGAGCATAAAATAAAAGATAATATTTCTTCAGGAAATAAATATTCAGTATGTTATATCGATATTGATAATTTTAAGTCATTTAATGATAAGTACGGATTTGATAAGGGCGATGATGTTATTTTTCAGACTTCGCGTATTATATTGCGGGCAGCACAAGCATTTGGTGATGATGAAACTTTTGTAGGGCATATCGGCGGTGATGACTTTGTTGTAATTATTAACCCTGATATTGAAGAAGCATTTGCTGCCAAGTGTATAGAAGAATTTGATAGGATTATACCAACTCACTATAGCAAAGAAGATCAGGAAGCAGGAAAAATTTTTATAAAGAGTAGACGGGGTGAAGAAGAGCAATATCCTCTTATGAGTATTTCGGTTGCCGCGGTAACTAATATTAACCGCACCTTTACTAATTCCGGAGAGATTGCCCAGACGGCAGCCGAAGTTAAAAAATTTCTTAAGACACAACCCGGAAGTAATTATTTGCGTGATAGGAGAGAGCAGCAAATTGAGTCGTTTGGAGAAGCTGATCAAATATTTAGGGCAGGGAAAGAAAAGAAAGAAACATCAGAGCCGCTGGGGCAAATTTTGTTACATTCAGGATTAATAACAGAGGCACAGCTTAATGAAGCACTGAAGAAACATTTTGCAACCGGCCAGAGGCTTGGAAGGGTGTTAATTCAAATGAAAGCAATTAGCAGTGAAGATGTAGGTAAAATGCTGGAGAAAAAACTTGGAGTGCCATATATTTCGTTAACAAAAATTACTCTTCCTCATAAGTTGCAGCGTTTTTTTACTATTGAATATATTAAAATGCACGGGGTCGTTCCGTTTAAAATAGAAGATAAACGGCTGTATGTTGCTATGATTGACCCATTTGACTTAAACACTATTGATGACATTGAACGTATTACCTCTTTAAAAGTTTTTCCATGTATAGCACTCGAGGAAGAATTTTTAGAATTTATTCAAAGGACTTTTGAAGATATTGGTTAGAAAGATTGTCTTGATGTTATTTGGGTTAATTATTTATTACAAGTAAAATTATGATATATATTTCGCGATTAATTAAGACAGGTTGGTTCATGATGTGGAATGTTTGTGTGAAAAGGCGTCCTTTTATTATTGTGTTGAATCCTACGCTGCGATGTAATCTCCAGTGTGAGGGCTGTTATTCTTTTAACAGAAAACTGGAGAAGAGAAATGAGATGGCAACAGAAGAAATTATTTCACTTATAGAAAAGTTTAAGCTTGCAGGGATACGAGTAGTTGTATTTCATGGTGGGGAACCTACACTTCGTGATGATATTGCATTACTCCTTGAGGCTGCTAAAAAATGTGATATACGGACAGTTATGTGTACTAACTGCTTTTTACTTCCTCTCAAAATTCATGAAATAGGTCCTCATCTTGATGTTTTGTTATGTTCCCTTGATGGTTATGGTGATGTTCATGATAAATTTAGAGGAAAACAGGGAGTTTTCAATGCGGTCTTGCGTTCTATTGAAATGGCTAAGGCATTTGTTCATTGTGATGTAAAAATTTGGGCGCGGCTACATAGAAAAAATTGTAATCAAGTTGAAGATCTTATCCAACTTGCTAAAAGGTTACAGATTAAAATACAATTTTTTCCTTTGGTAGCTTTTGAAGAGGATAAAAAACATCTTAATATGACTCCAGAAGAAAACAAAGAAGCATATAATAAAATTATTTCCTTTAAAAGGAAGGGGTTTCCAATTGATCAGGAATATAGCCATCTGGTAAATATTCGTGACAGAAAACCTTTTGTGTGTAATTATGGATATGCGGCTCTTTTTGCAGGACCTAGCAGAGAAATATATACATGTCCGAGCTTTAATGATAATGAGTTGTGCAGTTGGAAAGATTTTGATCTAGATAAATTATGTGAGTCAGATAAGTATAGGCAAAATATAAAAAGGTTAAAAGAATGTAATTTATGTAGACAACCGTGCGTTATGGAACTTTCTGGGAATCTTGGCATTGCACTATTGAAAAAAGCACTATACCATTTACATACTCCTGTATGATATTAAATAATAATATTACAATAGGTCCAAAGTATAAGTTCTAACAATCGATTAGATTAGAGCCAGAGTTTAATAAATACCCTAAAGCCGCACGTTAAAATTAAGTATAAGACATGAAAAAACTTAATAGTATTGTTTTTATTTTATTTTTATGTGTCTTTCTAGTAGGAGCAACAAATGAAGCTAGTGAGGATAAATACTACAATGAAGGAAAGATGTTTATAAAACAAGGTAATTTAGATGCAGCACTTGAGGCTTTTAAAAAGATTTTATACGTAAATCGAAACCATTCACGCTCTTCTTTTGCTTTAGCAGAAATTTATGAATCACAAAAGAGGTTTAGAAAAGCAGAAAAAGAATATAAATATTGCTTGAAAGTTATTCCCCATGATAAAGAGCTTACTGAAGATGAACGCGAAACATTAATCCAGCTTACTGAGAATAAAATCAATGAATTAAAGTATGTGAGACAAACCGAAAAAGATTTATATAAAAGCAGTTTAAACAGTATTGAGATTAATGTCATTCTATTTGGTTTTACAATTTGTGTTTTTTTAATATTAAAAGTAATATTTGTAATTAAAGAATTTATCAGAAATAAAATAGCTATATATGGCAAGGATAAAATCTGGGTTGATCGTTATTGGGAGCGTCGTAAGGGAAGGGAGATTAAGACATTTTCAAATAAAATGTGGCAATTAATTGGGTGCTGTTTTTTGTTTTTTATAGTGTTTTATGCAGTGAGAATAATTTTGAAATATGGCATAAGAGAATGCTATGATTCAATTTATAATGCATTTATTTCGCTTTTCTTATAATCCTATAGGTATTGGATTATAGACAATTTTCGTTTTAAAAGTAGATTATTTTTGTGTAATTTTGTATAATAGTGAGTAGATAATAGGGTTTGATTTTTATTGCAAATCCTATTATGTTATTAAATTTATATCATATTGAATTTCTGCATGTTAAGGCTTTTTTAGAATATATTTAAGTATGTTCTTTATATTATAAAAAAAGCTTGACACCTATTTGTTTTTTTCATATAATCCTCGGCACTTTTGCAATTAAGAAGTTTGTTATTTAAAAGAAAAAAGAAAACATCCGTCTGCAAAGGAGGATGTTTTTTTATTTGTTTTTTGAAAAATGATGGTGCGGCCTTTATATTTAAAATTTTTGAGAGTTTGATCCTGGCTCAGAACGAACGCTGGCGGCGTGGATTAGGCATGCAAGTCGAACGATCCCTTTCGCAAGAGGGGGATAGTGGCAAACGGGTGAGTAATGCGTGAGTAATTTACCTTTGGGTTAGGGATAACTTGCCGAAAGGCGGGCTAATACCGGATAAGACCACGGTTTCCAAGAGGCCGCGGTTAAAGGTGGGGATCCTGAAAATGGACCTGCCGCCCGTAGATGAGCTCACGTCCTATCAGCTTGTTGGTAAGGTAAAGGCTTACCAAGGCGAAGACGGGTAGCTGGTCTGAGAGGATGGTCAGCCACACTGGGACTGAGACACTGCCCAGACACCTACGGGTGGCTGCAGTCGAGAATCTTTCGCAATGGGGGAAACCCTGACGAAGCGACGCCGCGTGAGCGATGAAGGTCTTCGGATTGTAAAGCTCTGTCACAAGGGACGAAATGTTCGTTTGTTAATAATTGACGAATTTGACGGTACCTTGAGAGGAAGCCCCGGCTAACTCCGTGCCAGCCCCGTTTGAAATCAGCTGACAATATGTCATAGCTGATTTCATTGGTGGAGGCTGGAAGGTGCGGAGACACGATAGTAATATCGTGCTAGAAAATCTCGCTATATGCTGGAACACTCTGTTAAAGTTAATAGTACCTTTTTTAAAAGGTGACAATCTGTTAACAATAGCCGAAAAAGCAAGCGGTTGCTATGATGGCTAGCAGAACAATCAGCAGGAAATTCTTGATACTATGGTATTGAGAAGTTCCTCAGAGACTACACGCGAGACTCCTGATAATTTATGATTGGGATGATGATATAGTCCATTTCCGTTGTGAGGCAGATACTGGTACATAACATGTGAGGCGCCAGCCCCGTTAGAAAATTGCTGGAGATTGATATAGCAATTAAATAACGGGTTACGGCATTTCATAGGGTTAGTAGTGAATAAATAAGTATCTGCAATTTTCTAACGGGGCCAGCAGCCGCGGTAATACGGAGGGGGCAAGCGTTGTTCGGATTTACTGGGTGT
>CAZLCT010000017.1:0-4247 GCA_964558015.1 uncultured bacterium
TAGTGGTGGGATATATTGCCCTGCTAAAAAATATAGATAAATATAAACTACCAAAACAAAAGAAAAATAAGCTATTGTTCTTTTATTCATTATGCTTTTTAGTTTAGGCAAGATATTGATGTTACGGCCAAAAATAATTATTCCTATATTTGTTATGCATGATAAAAATATGCAATAGATCTTAATATTCACGCCTTTAAACGTAAGTGCTGTTATTATATTTGTAATTAGTAAAACAGCTGAAGATATAAAAAATATTGCAAAAAATATCTCAATAATACTTCCCTGCCCTTTTTTATTTAAAATACCTAACCAACCAAATCCCGGTATTATAAAAATAACTAAATTAATAATGACGGTTGCTAATATATTAGGCTCAGGATCAATGGGGCGGAACATTAAATACAAAAATGGAAGATTGCAAATAAATAATAAAAATAAAATATTTTTAATTTTCATAACTCATTTCTTGTCTTAATATCTCTAAAATATATTTCTTCTGCAACGTTTTTGGGCAAGCATGAATACCTGTATAAGTCGGGGCATGTAGCAAAATCAAAAAAATAAGAGCCTGATTCTAGAGAATTTAATTTTTTAGCTTGCTTTAATGCTTTACCTGCATCTCTAAACTCATTTCTATCAATATAAATATCACTCAATCTTAAATATGCTTTTGCATAAATTGGTGCCATTCGTAATACTTTGTTATATACATGAGCGGCATTTAAATAATCGTCCTGTAATTGCAAACCGAAAGCCAGCCAGTAATAGCTTTCAGTAAAATCTTTATTTATCTTAACGGCTTTAACAAAATTAATTAATGCCTCTTCAAGCTTATTTTTATCTAACAATATTCTCCCTATCATAATATAGGCCATTACAAACTTTGGATTATTTTGTATAACTTCTTCAAAACCCCCTTTTGCTTGATTATAAACACCTCTTTTATACAAACATATTCCTAAATAAAAGTTTCCTAACGCAGAATCAGGTCGTAAAGATAAATATTCTTTAATATTGCCGATTGCATCATGATAATTTTCACCCAAAATATTATCAATGCCCTTTTTTAAAAATAATATTTCCTCTTTAAAAGATACAATTTCTTCCAAATTTATAATAGAAGATAAAAAATATGGCTCTATTTCTAATGCTTTGATCCAATAATTATATGCCCCCTCAAATTCCCCACTTTTTAAAGCACAAACACCTAACAGATCATATGCTTTTACTAAATTTGGACAAATTTTTAATGCTAATTCACCCTCTTTTACAGCTTCATTTATTCTATTATTTTTTATATACCATCTCATAAGGTCTAAATCATAATCGGTAAAAGGAGCATTTTTATAAGGAGGAATATTAACATTTATATCCATTGTAAAAGCTTTAAATGTTATAAATAATAAAAAAGTTATTACTAGTATCTTACCTAAAATGCTGCTCTTTAATAAATCTTTCATCATAATAGAACCTAAAATTATGCCGGGAATAAAAGCCAAATTTGACCACCAGAATTCACCATGAGGTAAAAATGAGACTATACCTATTGCTAAAACAAATATTAACAATTGTAAAAATACAAACTTATTTTTCAAATATCTGATAGAGTAAACTGCGCCAATTACAATTATTAAACCAGAATACCAGCGAATAATAGGATGCTCCCAACTTATTAATAGCCTCCAATCTATTCCCCTTATCAAATTAATAGGCTCAAGTAAAAAGAAATTAAACCCTATCCACGACAACCTGAAATCCTGATATGATTTAGGTGAAAAAGCATAATGCCAAATTCCAGATATTTTATTTAAATAAATATCAATAGATATTATTGAGGTCATTATCAAAATTGAGATATAGACATCCTTATTTCGGGAAAAATTCACAAAACCAAATTTAAATGCTAGATATACATAAAATATTATTGGTAACAATAAAAATACAGGCTGAGTATAGTAACCCAATCCACATATCAATCCCAAATATATAAATCTTTTTCTTTCAGGACTCTTTAAAATTTTATTAAATATTAATAAAGCAATTATAACAACCAATTGTCGCACTATATGTTGAGTGGCTATTGCTGAATGAACAATATGGTATTGATTAAATGATAAAAGACATAATGATATAAGAGCTGCCTTTTCATCTAAAGTTTTAATAACCAAACAATAAAGTAAAACTAGACTGAAAATACTAAACAGCAACGATGAAAATAATCGAATACCAAAATTATTCTCACCAAATAAAAATACTCCCAATTTTATGCCATATACACTTATCATGACATGTTCTCCCAATGAAGCATCTTTGGCTAACCAAGCTAAGGGAGTCCTAAAGTCAAATGAAACATTTTTTGCGATTTCTAGGACTTCCCTCTCATCAGAAATCATAGGCAAGGTAAAGGCAAAATAAATCCTTAAAATCAAACCTAATATTAAAATAATAAAAAGTAATATTTTGATATTTTTTATTGCATACATGTTTTATCTTTTTGATATTAATTTAATCAGCAAATATAACCCTTTAAGATATTGCCTGATATTTATAAAAAAAGATCCGCTTATTAAACCTTTCATAATAAACTTTAATGAGAAATAAAAATGTATATAAATTTTCTTCCTAAACCTCACTAAATCTTCCCTAGGCATACTATTCGAACCCAAAACAAAACCATCAGTAAAAAAATGTAAATGCTTGAACTCAATATTTGCATTTTGTGCTTTGTTTACTATTTCGCATAATCTTGTACCAGGTAACGGAATAGCATTGAATACGTTTATACCATCCGGTTTTATCTCCCGTATTAAATCAATCGTCGATTGAATAGACTCCCTCGTCTCTCCAGGATATCCTAAAATAAAATTTGCAACTGTTGCTAATTTAACTTTCCTGGTTAATTTAAATGCTTCCTTAATCTGGCTAACCCTTATCTTTTTATTCATCAGGTCTAACATCTTTTGAGAACCCGACTCAACACCATATCTCACTAAATGGCACTTAGCCTTTTTTAGCTTTTCTAAAATATCCATATCAACTTGATCGACTCTGCCCATACAACTAAAATAAAGTTCATAATCTCTTGCTATAAACCCATCTAATATTTGGAGGAGCCTAGCTTTATCTGAAAAGAATGAATCATCGCTTATATCAAAATATTTAATACCAAACCTATTAACCAATAAATCAACTTCCTTTAATACATAATCCGCGCTTTTAAACCTTACTTTCTTCCCCCAAATGACTTGAGAAGCACAAAATGCACAATCAAAGGGACAACCCCTTGAGGTAAAAAAAAGAGTGTATGGTGTAATTTTAACATGACGATGTGTCCATATATGAGAAGGCTTAGGAGTGTATTTATAGAGAGGTAACAAATCATATGCTGGAAATGGAAGGCTGTCTAAATCGCTTATGAAAGTTCTATGTTTATTCAATAAAACATTTTTATCTTTCCTATAAACAATGGATGGAATGTCATTGAAATCTTTTCCATTTCTAATACATTCAATAATTTTTATTAACGGCGTTTCTCCTTCTCCAATTACTCCAAGATCAATCACTGGGTATTGTTGCATGGTTTCATGAGGCAAAGCACTAATGTGCGGCCCACCCATTATTGTAATACACTCAGGATTCACGCTTTTGCAAATTTCTAATGTTTTAATAGAACTATCCAAACTTGCAGAAATGGAAGGTACCCCTACTACATTAATTCCCTCAAGATATTTGGCAAGATGATCGAATGATATATTCTCAATACGAGCATCTAAGACATTTACGTCAAATCCTTTTTGTCTTAAATAGCCTGCCAAATAAATTAATTCAACAGGCGGACTAGCTAAAAAAGATTTAATTTCACTGTGGTATATATTTTCAATAAAAGGATTAATCAATAATATCTTCACAAGATATTCCTGCTTTTTCCGATTAAATTTATCATAAAATTATAAAAAAAATCTCTTAAACTGCATATTTCTTATAATAATTTCATGTGCCATATCACAATTTACAACACCGATTACAACCCGGCAATAATTTTTCGTGTTTAACCATATTTCTAAAATTGCAAAATTCTTCACTATTCCATATTTTTTCAAGAGATTTATCCCGAATATTTCCCATTTTAATATGAAATGGAGCACATGGATAAACATCACCATATGGGGATATCCTTAATACGTTCCAGGGGAAAATACATCTTCGATTTAATCTAAAATCATTATTGAACCATCTCTCTGATT
>CAZLCT010000017.1:4257-13864 GCA_964558015.1 uncultured bacterium
TTCATTATCGTTTAAAGATGGCTTAAAAAATATGGGTACTTTTTTCATTTTAGAATAATATATTAATGTTTTTAAAATAGATGGCATTTTTTTAAACCCTTTATTATTAAAATCATTCACACATACAAAACTTCTAAATATATCTGAAATAAATTTTTCACTAAAATATTTTTTATGTATATCAAACTCTCTTTTAGTTAAATAATTCATAAAATTAAATGCCACGCCATCTATATTTAAATCATGTGCAACATCAATGATTTCTTTTAACCTGGTATAATTCTCTTCAAGTATTAAGGTATTCATTATAATTCTTGGTCTATGGTGCTTTATTCTTTTTGAGATATGCCAAATATTATTGCATATTATATCAAAAGTGCCCACGCCTCTTAATTGGTCATGAATATCCCGAGGGCCGTCTAGTGAGAAAAATAAATAGTCTAGTCCATACTTTATTAAATCATCTGAAATTGAGGGTAAAAGAGTAACAGCGTTTGTAAATAAACCACATCTAAATTTATTGGTTTTTATTAATTTTACAATTTCTATTAAATCCTTACGTAATGTTGCCTCCCCACCTGTAAGAAGAAATGATGTATGCCTTCCTTTCAATGAAGTCACAAATCGTTCTATTTCTTTGAATGTTAGGCATGGTTCATCCTGAATAGCATTAGTAGGACCTAGAAAATGTAGAAAACAATACTTACATCTTAAATTACATTCATAAGTCAAATCTAAAGTAATGTTTAATGGAAAACTAGCTTTCCCTTTTCCAAAAAAATAATAAAAGCTGAAAAAAGGTATATGCATAAGGTAATAAAGCAACGGAGCAGCATTAACAAGATACAAATTGATATATTGACGTTTAAGTTTTCTATATAAATCATTAATCGAAATCATAATTTATATCCTTAGGTAATGATTTAAAAGTTTTATTTAACTTAATTCTTACGAAACAATAATTTAACGATATCTTTAATCGAGTGTAACACTATTTTTAGACTACCGCCGGTTTGATTGCCATTTAATCTAGGGTAGTGACTTACCGGGATTTCTTTTATCCGGAGTTTTTTCTTTTGAGCATTTAATAAAATTTCAGTATAAAAAATACCGGCATTACAGTGATAATATTTACATAATACATCCTTTCTAAATAGCTTAAATCCACAATTAATATCCTTATATTTCAATCCAAATAAGATCATTGCAATAAATGCATAAAACTTACCCAACATAATCCTATATAAAGAATCTTTTCTTCTTAAGCGATATCCCATTACAATATCATTATCTTCAATATACTCAAGCATTTCTTCAATCGAATCAATTTTAAACTGCCCGTCCGCATCCATAAAGCAGTTAAGGTTGTACTTAGAATTTCGATATCCTGACATAATTGCTTTTCCAAATCCCATATTTTTAGGATGCCTTACTACTTTCAGAAAAGGATTTTTAATGCCTAATTTATTTATTGTTTCAGCACTATTATCAGTGCTGCCATCATCAACAATGACTACCTCAAAAGCTTTTATTTTTCTATTTTGACTTAAATATTCAACGGATTCATTAAATATTTTTTCAATATTTTTTCCTTCATTATGCATAGGCAAAATCAAAGAAATTGAATATTCATTATTCATATATTACAACGTTTTAATACGCCCCCATAACAGTCTTGGTCCACATAAAATGATATATGGATTTAATTTTGATACATAAGAAAATCTCAAATAAAATTTAATAAATGCCTTACGGATAAATCTATCCGCAGCCGAATTTTTCGAAATATTATCTTGCGAAATAACAGAACCTTTATAAGGATAAACCTTATGAAATGAGACAAAATCAGGGTTTAACTTCTTTACTAAATTTAATGTATCCTCTCTATCCTGATTTGTTTCATCAGATAAACCAAATAGAAAAAAAGACAATATTTTAATTCCTACAACATTACACATTCTAAATGCGTTAAATATAGTCTTAATATTCATATTTTTATTAAATTCTTTTAATGAATTCTGGCTTCCACTTTCTATACCCATATGTAATATTTCGCATCCAGCATTTTTCAGTTTTCTTAAAATTTCCATATCTAAAAAATCAGGCCTCGTTTGGCAAGACCACTTAAATCTATATTTTTTCTTAATAAGATAATCACATAATTCTTCTACAATGATCCTATTTGATAAAAAATCCAAATCCATAAAAAATCCTGTCTTTATCTTATATTTTTCTATGGCTATAGTTACTTCTTCTATTATTTGCTTAGATGACTTTGACCGAACTCCTCCTCCATACATAATTTTATTACAAAATGTACATTTATAATGGCAACCTCTGCTTATTTCAAACAGCGAAAATCTGCCACCAAGTATTTCATAAAAATACTTTTTAAAATCTAACAAATGGTATGCCGGTATAGGTATTTTTTTAAAATCTAACGGCTCTCTTTTTGGATTTGACACTATTTGCCCGTCATCTTTAAAAAATACACCCTGTATTTTCGATAAATTATTGTTACGGCAAATATCTAAAATCGTGCACTCAGGTTCACCTATTATTACTGCTTTTGCCCCAGTTAATCCTAATATTCGCTCTGGTTCAACCGTTCCATGGTAACCTGATATAAAGACTTCATCATTTTTCTCTTTGCAATATTTAACTGTTTCTAAAAAAGTTTTTATATCAATGTTAGGGCACTGCCATCTATCCAGGGAAGATGAAGTAATAAATATCTTGTCGTAACCACAAATATAACGAGCTATTTTCTCAGGTTGTATTCGTTCAGCATGAGCATCCAAAATCTTAACATCAAAACCTTCTTTTTCTAATATAGCAGCACAATTAGCCAAGCATAATGGAGGCCATATTCGATTGTAAGTATATTCTCCTCTGCTGTATGGATAGGACCAATATGGTTTGATCAGCAATATTTTCATTTATAACAATAGTAATATTTTAACAATTCACTAATAAACACTATGTCCTTCTCTTTTAAATAATGATAAACGGGCAAACATAATATTTTTTCTGATGTCTGTTCAGATATTGGACAATGGCTGCTAAATTTTTTGAATATTATGTAGTTATTGCAATCATACGTATATATTTTTTTTGTATCAATCCCCTTTTTTAGAAGCTTCTTTATTATTTTTTCTCTATCCCGAACCCAAATTGGATATTGCCAGTATACATGCTCAGCTCCTTCAACACTCTTAGGAATCCTAATCCCTTTAATATCTACTAATAATTTATTATAAGTTTGCGCATTAGCTATTCGTTTATTCTGTAGTCTATTCATGGCCTCAAAATGATTTATACCTATTCTGGCCTGGAAATTAGCATATCGTTTTTTAACCATTTTACTTAATTCATCCTTTTCTTCGAATATATTATTTAATATATTACTATTCACAAAATTAGCAAACATGATAAATGGATAGACAAATAAACAAAATATAATCCTAGCAGTTGCAAGTTTTAAAATAATATTTTTTATAATTATTTTTGTAATTTCAAACATATCCGGCAATACAAATTCATCATCATATAATTCCTTGATCTTCATATATAATTTTTCATCATTTGTTAAAACCATCCCTCCACCTAATGTTGAAATATCTTTTGAATGTCCGAAACTGAAACAAACTGCATCACCAAAAGTTCCTAGAAGTTTTCCTTTATATTTACCTCCTATCGAATTTGCACAGTCCTCTATAACAGGCAAACTATATTTTCTGGCTATATTCATAATACCATCCATATCACAAGGATTTCCAAATAAATGAACAGCAACGATTGCTCTTGTTCTTTCATTTATATTCTTTTCAATTTTATTAACATCTATATTCAACGTCCATTCATCTATATCAACAAATTTTGGCTTAATACCATTTAGTTTCAACACCTTAGGGAAAGCAGACATATTATAAGCTGGGATTATTACTTCATCATTTTTATATATATTTAATGCTTTTAATATTAAATAAAAAGCTAACCTGCAAGACCCTGTTGCCAAAGCATATCTTTGCGAGTGAAATTTTGAAATTAATTCCTCAAATTCTTTTATATATGAGCCCCTCCTAAGTTTACCTTTTAAAAATAAACTTAAAATATCTAATATGTCACGTATTGTACAATTGGATTTTTGTCTTGGAATTAATTTAAATTTCATACATCAAAACACTTTCCTAGGACTCAACATTCTAAAAAACATTATTAAAATCATTTTAAAAATATGAGGATTAAACATATAGAACCCTAAATAATTCCGAAAATGTTTAATCAAGAAAGAAAACCTAAGATAATATTGACAATAAAGTTTACGCAACATTTTTTTCAACTCTTTTGGATCAATCGAACTAAAATTCATACTCATAACATAATGATACATTCCTTCTTTGTCCTCTAACCTTATTTTATTTTTATTTTTTTGGTAATATTCAGAACCAGGATATGGGGTAAAATAATGTACCATTACAATATCAGTCTTTAGTTGACGTATCATTCTTATAGATTTGTTTAAATCTTCTTTCGTTTCCGACGGACTCCCGATAATAAAAAGCGCATTTGTAGGTAAATTAATTGCATTAGCCTGTTCAAATATTTCCTTTATATTTCTGAACCAATCTTCTGGATATTCTGTTTTTTTGAGAATTTTTATTATTCTTTCAGAAGCAGACTCTACACCAATTCTCAAAAGTAAACAACCCGCCTTTTTCATTAATTTCATCAAATTTATATCCAGATTGTCTGCCCTAGTATGTGCTATCCATTTTATATCAAGATCCTGTTTTATAATCTCTTTGCAAATACTCTCAACATGAGATCTTACTGTAGTAAAATTATCATCACAAAAAGTAATTATGTTTACACCATCGCTTATTAAATCTTTTATTTCGGCTATAACACTATTTACACTTCGTAAACGTACTTTTTTCCCGTAACTATCACGCATTACAGGTGAACAAAAAATGCACTCATATGGACAGCCTCTGCTTGTAAGAATATGTCCCCATTTTACTTTTTCGCTAAGACGAACGGGATAATATGAAATATATCCATTATCCTGCGTAAAATATTTATGATTTATAATAGGTAGTGATTCTAAATCTTCTACAATGTTTACATCACTATTACCACCATCAATACTTAAAACCCCTTTCATCCCGCTTAATCCTCTTCCAGAATTAAGTCGTTCAACCAGGTTTAAAAGAACTGCATCATTTTCTCCAACAATACAAAGATCGATAGGCGAATCTTTATATAAAAATGTTTCTGGTTCGGATGAAGCATGTTGTCCGACGGTAACCACTATAACTTCTCTGTTTCTTTTGACCTCTCGCATAAATTCAGTACATAAATTACAACAATCAGTCGTGCATGAAACAACAATCATGTTAGGTTCATATTCATTTATATTTTCAACAAGCTCTTCAATTGACAAATTATGAATCCAGCAATCTATCAATTTTGTATTAAAACCTTCTTTTTCTAACACACACATAGAATAGGCTAACTCGAAAGGTGGTCTGATATTACGCAAATGGGGATTTTTATGAAAAATATTTGAAGATAATCTTATAAATAATACTTTTTTGATCTGATAAGAATATACAGCACTAAGCATAATGTACTTTCATAACATTTTATTTGATTCATATTGAATAAAAAAAATTATTAATATAAATATAAACTATAATTGCTCTTTTACATTTTTATTTTATACACCGCACATAACAAAATAAACCAAAAATAATACTAATGCCGGATAAAATAGCTCCTATAATAAAACTGTTTGGCATATAAAACAATTCTACCAAGTATTCTCCCTTGCTCAAATTTGTAGAAATTAATCCCGAGAAAGGACTAATATTTAATTTTTTACTTCCTATTTTTCCTTTCCAACCTCGATAGTAATTCTGATTGATAACCAATCTGTCATTTTCCTTTACATTCACCTTTATCTTTAATATATTAGGACTAAAGTCAAACGATTCGATCCTGTTATTGCTGTTTAAAAAATAAACCTCACCCTTGTAATCTACATCAGATACTGTTTTAACATCCCCCCTTTCTACACTTATAACCTCATAATTATTAATTACTCCACTGTTGTTTAATAATGCAGGATACATTGAACTTCTAATTATCCCAGGAAACAGGCAAAAATCCCTATGCCTTTGCCTAAATTCAAAAGCTCTCTCGACTTCCGGAGGTTTGATAGTAAATGTATTTTTTAATAACGGATAATTAACTAAAAATAAATCACAAAATATATAACAGATTACGCAAATTATAAAAAACTTATAATATTTTTTATTACTTGCATATTCCAGCTTTGTTAAACCTAATCCTGAAAATATAGCTGAACAAAACACAAAACCGACTATATATCGCGAAGGCACATGCAACATGTTATAGAAAGGTAACCTATGGAAAATACTCCATAAGTTAAAAAATGCCCCGCTTCCTAGACTAATCCATAAAGTTACTAAACCTGTCACAAATAATGGCCAATGTTTTTTAAAATAAAACAAAGAGCCTATAATTGCCAAAATTAATGGTACAAATCCTATATACGCCCCATATTCATGCCAACCATATTCACATTCAATGGCATTACTTTTAACTCCTTGCTCAGGTATATTCCATTTTGTACTTTGATAAAACATATCTTGTTCCCTTGATAAAAGTATGCTTGACAATGAAAACATTACTGTTGATTCATCATATTTTACAAAACGAGGGTTTTCTTTCACGAATTCTAACATTGGTATTAACTTAATAGAACATATTAAAAATGTACCAACTAAAATTATAATAACTTTTTTTACCATCGTTATATTGTTTTGTTTTATTGCTACTGATAATACGTAAATCGGTAATAATATAAGCAGTATACTCACAATATCAATACTACCTGAAAATATCGTAATTGAGATTAATATTATGCAATAAAAGATATATTTAAAATTGTCAGAACTTTTCAAAAAAAACAGAAATATCCAAGGGATAAAAGCCATTGTAATCCATTCAACATGTCCCTCAGCAACGTGTAATATAAAAATTGAACTTAACATATAAACTATAGGAGGCAGATAAGATGAATATTTACCAATTTTTAAATATTTTGCAAGCTGGTACATGCCAAGCATGCCGATAAACAAATGAACAAATATCTCAAGTTTTAGTCCAACTATTGGCCCGAAAATAAGAACAAAAATAAAAAAAGGTGATAAAAATGGGGAATGCGTATGCGCTAATAATACATTACCACCGTTAGTATAAGGATTCCAAAGCGGAAATTGATGATATTGTAAAATAATCTCTCTTGGAACAGCATGCCAGAATGTAAACTGATCCCAATCCATCTCACCCCAATAAGTAATGTCCCTAAACATTGGAGCGATATAAATTATACTCGCCAACAAAATTATAACAATTGGATATATACTAAATTTTTTCATAAAATTAATCTTTTTATATTTTATATTACTCTATACAAATATACTAATCTATTTAAATTTATGAACTATTTGATGTAATAATAAATATTTAGTCCTTCATATTTCTTTTCACTTTTTCTTTCTAAAAATGATTCTATACAATTTGTTATCTCTTTCGCATTCTGTGTCCAACGGGTAACTAGTATTAACCATAAATTACCGTCAATTTTATTTCCCTTTTTACTTATTATTTCCTTAATTTGTTTTGCGTTATATGCTCCCCATAATTCATGATTTCTATAATTCCATACATATCCTCCTCTAAGCATATCTATTCCTAGTTTACGCCTAACATCTATCTTTATATTCTTTTTATTCTGATATTTCGCTCCATCTTTCCCGTAGTAGTTAAACATCAAAACTTTATCCGGTATTGTTATAAGTATTAAATCATTTTCTCTCATATTCTGGTCAATATATGGAATAGCTTTTTTCCAATCTATTTTCATATTTTTTGTATAATAAAAATAAATTGACGGAAATATCAACAAAGAGATCAAAATAATTGCTGCTATTTGATATAAACTGATATTAATTCTTTCTATCCCCTTTGCGATAAGAATGTAATATGCTGGTGAGGCAAAAATAAAATATCTTATAACAAACAAAGGAAAACAAAGGTAAGAAAACAAATAAACTACTGTAATGGGTATAAAAAGCCACAATAAACTTAAAACGACATATTTAATTTCGTTTTTTTTCGAAAAAACAATGCCAATAATAAAAAAAATGCCATATATGTATAAAAGAAGCCATGAAAACCCAATGTCCTTAGTGTTAACAAAAAAATCCCAGCCGCCGAAACAATGTCCTTTATAGCTAAAACTCTCAAATAGTTTAACGATCGAAAACAAACTTGGTAATGGAATCCAATCAATGCATTGAGACACATAAGCTTTTTCATTAAATAAGAAAATAACAAATGGTATAAACCAAATTAAATAAACGAGCAAAATAAATATCTGTGTAATAATCCATTTATTTTTCTTTTTGATATTAAGTGAAAAATAAAATATGTTTTGAATAACAATAACAAAGAGTCCAAATAACATAGAATATAAAAGGAAAATATTTGTAATCACATACAAAATAAATAATCTAACAGATGGGCATTTCTCTTTTATAATTCTCACGAAATATACCATTGACAACAATGTTAAAAATACAAACAGATTATAATTCCTTGTTTCCTGGGAATAGAATATATGGAAAGGTGAAATAGCCAAAATAAAACTGCTTATAATAGCAACCTTTTTGTTGAAAAGTTGAGATCCAATGACATATAGGGATATTATAGACAATATACCAAATATGGCTGAAGGTAAGCGCAATGCAAATTCAGATACTCCAAAAAACATTATCCAATATTTTAAAAATAAAAAATATAATGGTGAGATATGAAACCCTGAAAAAAGAGTAGGAAAGTCTTCTAAGGCCTGGTCAATACTAGCGACTTCATCATACCATAGACTTTCAGCACCTAAATCATATAAACGTAAAAACGCACCCAATATCAATATTATAATTAACAGTAACTTATGACGATTATTTTGGATAAATATTTTAATATTAAACATTATATTTTTATGCTTTTCTAAAAAAATAACTTAAATAGAACGATTTACATGCTCAAAATTAGTAATTTTTTTATATAAAACATCATATTTTCATGACATAAATAATTTTAATGAAATTTATGAACAGTAGTGTTATCATTTTTAAAACGATAAATCTTTATTATTTATCTTTATCACTACAATAATTTACATAACTAATTGTCATTAAAAGTCATAAGCCCAATAATAACCATTATTTTGTTAGGTTAGGTTTAAATATTAAATGTTATAATAGTTCAATAAATATTATTAATCAAGTTATTTATCCACTTGGGTTTGCATAGGAAACATTGCAATATTTTTTATATAAGAGTATGTTATATTATTTTAAATATTATCCACTTAAAATATAATTTTTTTTACATTCTATAAAAGGCTATAATGAAAATAGGTATTGATTTTCACGCTGCAGAAACTGAAGGTTCCGGAAATTGTACTTATATTCGAAATCTTACGGAAGCATTGTTGAAAATTTATTCTTCA
>CAZLCT010000017.1:13874-30594 GCA_964558015.1 uncultured bacterium
TAAACATCCATATTATGAAATATTTAAAACAATTAAAAATGTTCGTTTGCATCAAATTAAAACTCATAATCCTTTCTTAAGGATTTTTTTGCTGGGGTTAAAAACATTTTATGACCATATTGACGTTTTACATGTTCAGTATATAGCCCCTCCCTTTCACAGAGGTAAGTTGTTAATTACTATTCACGATATTTCATTCCTTCATTTTCCAAAATATTTTAGCTTTCTTGAAAGACTTTATCTGAGATTTTTTACGTTTATCAGCACTAAAAAAGCCAATCGAGTTTTAACCGTTTCAAAACACTCTTATGATGATATAATTAAAAACTACAAAATTCCAAAATCTAAAATTACCTGGGCATACAATACGATAAATCCTATTTTTAAACCTCTTAATAATCTTGATGAAGCAAAAAAAGTAACCCGTTCATATGGCATTTCTGATAAATTTATTCTTTATGCGGGTCGTATTGATCCAAGAAAGAATATTATTACATTAATAAATTCTTTTTTATTACTAAAGGAAAAACATAAAATTCCTCACAAATTAGTAATTGTTGGTAAAAATCATTACTTACCTACTAAAATACGTAAAGAAATTGACTTACATAAAAAAAATAACGATATCATTTTTACAGGATATATCCCCGGAGAACATCTATTATATTTTTACAACCTGGCAACCATTTTTGTTTATCCCTCTTTATATGAAGGATTTGGCTTACCCTGCGCTGAGGCTATGGCATGCGGCTGTCCCATAATAGCCTTTAACAATTCATCATTATCTGAAATTATAGCTGATTCAGGCCTTCTTTTAGACAATACCGATACTGGTGCCCTCTCTTCTGCTATTTATAAAATTATTTCCGATTCAGAGCTACGTGAAAGTCTAATATTAAAAGGATTATCTCGGGCAAAAATATTTAATAGTGAACAAACCTCACAAAAAATATTAGATATATATAATAATCTGAAAAAATAAAATATTATGGGCAAATTAAAACTAACAGAGTTATTCGTCGACATACAAAAAGCATATTATAATTTATTATTTACTCCCCGTTTCCCCTTAGGAATGACTATTTACTTAACTAATGCATGTAATTTACATTGTAATTTCTGTGAAATTGGGCAACAAAATACCTTACAGAAATCCCAAATAAATAGCATAGAGCTCACAAAGGATTCAATCGATAAAATTATTAGTCTCTGTAAACAGGTTGGAATAAAAAGACTTTATATTACAGGGGGAGAACCTTTTAATTCAAAAAATATATGGCACCTATTAGAACAATGCATTTATCACAACCTCATTATCGATGACATTACTACCAATGGAACATTTTTGTATAAATTTAATGACTATGAAATAAGCTTAATTAACAAGGTTGTTCGCGACATTATTATCTCAATAGACAGTGCAAACGAATCCGAACATGATAAAATGAGGGGTGTTAATGGTACTTTTCACCAAATACAGTCCTTTTTTTTAGACAATTTGAAACATGCTAAATTCAAAAACACATTCTCTTTTAACGTTTTGGTTCATTCTAAAAATTATTTAACATTAAAAGAGATTATAAACTTAGCTATTTCCTGGAAAATAAAACACATTAATTTTCAACCATTAAGTCCAAATACAATTTTTCCTGACAAGGTTTCACTATTAGATAAAAATGACTATATTAAGGATCTTGATATAAACCAATTTATTGATGAAATTAGTCAATTATCTATTTACTGCAGGAATAAAAACTTAAGCACTAATCTTTCTGTATTCAAACTCTGGGCCTCAACTTATTTTACACACTTGAATTCCCAAAAAACATTTTTTTATCAGCTGCCAATTAAAATTATATGCTCTAAGGTTTTTAATTATATTCACATTGACTACCGTGGTAACTTTTTACCATGCATTAACTTAAAACCAATTGCCAATACTAATGATAAAGACTTATTTATAAAATGGCAAAAAGATGCACAAAAACTAAAAATATTTTTCTTAAACAAAGGATACTTTAAGGAATGTAACTATTGTTATTGCGATTTCCCAATTAACTTAAGACTATCTTTAATTTATTTTCCAATAAGTAACATTAAATATATATCAAAATTAATCGGCTATTATTTAAAACGTATTTTTAAATAATCCTTAATTAAACAATCAAAAAATATGAAAATTGCAATGCTTGGCACAAGAGGAATTACCCAACGATACAGCGGTATAGAAGTATCGTTATGTGAATTATCTAATAGGCTTGCGTCAAAAGGATACGAAATTCTAGTTTATTGCAGAAAAAATAAACAAGATCCGAAAGAAAAAGATTTAAAACAAAATTTAAAACTTATATTTATCCCTACGGTAAATAGTAAACATTTTGGCACTATCATTCATGTTTTTTTATCAATTCTTCATTTACTAAAAACTAACGTTGATATTGTACATTTTCATGCTCTTGGTCCGTCTTTTCTTTCATTCATTCCGAGGATTTTTGGGAAAAAGGTAATTGTTACAATCCAAGGTTTGGATTGGAAAAGAAAAAAATGGAACCCTTTAGCCAGTATGTTCTTAAGATTATGCGAATATTCAGCAATGTTTTTTTCTAATCAAATAATTGTCGTATCAAAAACATTAAAGGTTTATTTCGAAAACAAATTTAATAAAAATGTTTCTTATGTCCCTAATGCAATCTCTCCACCTTCTAATTTTTTCAAAATATCATCTTCTAATTTAGAAAACAGATATATTTTATTTGCAGGAAGATTAGTTCCCGAGAAATGCATACATACCCTTATTAATGCTCACAAAGAATTAAATTCCGATATTAAACTTAAAATTGCAGGCGAACCAAGTTTTACTGACAAATATGTACACTACCTTAAAACTATCGCTAATAATAAAGTTGATTTCCTTGGTTCTGTTGACGGTAAATCAATTGAAGAATTGTATCAAAATGCATATTTATTTGTGTTGCCATCAGAAGTTGAAGGTTTGTCAGTATCTTTACTTGAAGCAATGTGCTATAGAACTTGTGTTCTTGTAAGTGACATAACAGAAAATTTGGAAGTTATTGGCCACTGCGGTGTTACTTTTAAAACAAATGACTATCATGATCTCAAAAACAAACTACAAAATTTAATTAATAACCCCAAATTAGTCACTGAAATAGGAAATAAAGGTCAAAAGCGGGTTTTGGAAAATTACAATTGGGACAATATAATTACTGACATCGAAAAAATATACTCATCTATAGGTTGCAACAGATAATAATGAAAAAAGAAAAAATAAGTCTTTATATCCCCTGCTATAACTCAGAAAAATATATTAATGAATGTCTTAAGGGTATAATGAACCAGACATACCCTATTGATGAGATCCTGGTCATTGACGACGGATCAAATGACAGTACAGCATATATTGCCTCAAAATACCCGGTAAAATTTATTACTAACAGTGAGAATAAAGGGTTGGCAGCATCAAGAAATATCGCTTTTAGAGAATCGAAAAATAATTTTGTTGTTGCTTTAGATGCCGATTGCGTTCCTGAGCCCGATTGGCTTGAAAAACTTATAAAAGATTTAATGGACGAGACAGTAACAGGCTCCGGAGGTATGCTTATCGAAAAATATCATTTAAATTCAGCCGACAAATGGAGAGGAATTCATCTGCAACAACACTGGGGTAAAAATATTATATATAACCCTCCCTTCTTATATGGTTGTAATACTATATTTAAAAAAAATCATATTAAAGAAATTGGACTTTATAACGAGTTTTACAGAAATAACAATGAAGATGTTGATTTATCACAGCGCCTATTAAAAAATGGTTATAACTTAATTTATAATCCCAACGCAATTGTAGAACACATAAGAAGAGATACAGTTATTTCAATTATTACCACATCCTGGAAATGGTTTTTTTGGGGATTGCCGGTTCCAGATAAGATGAAAAATATTTTTTCAAAAACAATTCGAAATTTTAGAAAATCTATATCTTTTTTATCCAACGACATCAAAAATAAATATTTCTCACTTTTATTAATAGATATTTTATTCCCCTTTTACCATATTCTCTTAGATTTTAAATTTTATAAGAATAAACATACCAATGGATACAACAAAAACAATAATTAATAATAGCGGATTCGTTTTCTTGGGAAATATCACGGCCCGTGCTTTTTCATTTATAATATCTTTGTTTATTGCAAGATATTTGGGCACCTACGGTTTCGGGAATTATTCCTTCCTCTTGGCATTTATATATTTTATCAAAATGATTGATGACATATGGCTTAAACAAATAATAATCAGAGAGCTTACTTTATGCAATCAAGACAAAAGAAGCGTAATAATCGGTAATGTTATAATAATGAAACTTGCTTTATCTCTTTTAATATTGATCATTATCTTTCCAATAAAATTCGCATTGACAAGCAGTACTTCAAATCTTTTTTATCTCGTTTTAACGATTATCCCGTTAATCTGCATCATAAGTTCTTACGAAACAATTTTTCATGTATATTTAAAAATGAAGTACGTATTTTTATCTGAATTTATTGGAAACTGTCTTCTAATTACCTTAACTGTAGGTATAATTACCACCAGAGGGGATATATCCCACTTCCTGATATCAATAATCTGCACAAATATTCTAATTTTACTATTGCTAATAAAATCTTCTAAAAGGTTTGTCGTACCCCAATTTAAAATTCAATTCAACCTTTGGGTTACTATATTAAAAAATTCTTTACCTTTATTCTTTACGGCATTTTTTATTGCAATTTACAATCGGATTGACCATTTCATGATTTATAAAATGTTAGGGCCAAGCTCCGTTGGTTCCTATTCAGCCGCTGTAAAGATCATTGAACCCCTCGCCTTAATTCCTATATCCCTTAGTATTTCAATTTTTCCGTTAATGACAAACTTTTTCAGTACATCCAGGGAAAATTTTGAAAAAATATATCAATCAAGTTTCCGATATTTAGCCTTATTTATTATGCCTGTTTCTATGATTTTAACTTTATTTTCAAGGGAAATAATAATTATTGTTTACGGAGCAGATTTTTCTTCATCAAGCCTTATTTTGTCCATTTTAATATGGTCTCAAATATTTATTTTCTTCGGGACAATAAATAAACAAATCTTAATCGCTACAAAGAATCAAAAACTCGACCCTTTTTTTACCGGGCCTTCTGCTTTTATAAATATAATATTAAATTTAGTTTTAATTCCTAGGATTGGTGTTTATGGGGCCGCTATTGCAACTGTAATTTCTTCAGCTCTGGGGCCTGTGATGGGTTATTTTATACATACAACTAAAAATTATTCTTTGTATATGTTAAAATGTTCCTTCAAGCCATTCATCAGCTCATTAATAATGGCTATGCTTATCTATATAATCCATCTACCGTTTATAATTTTATTTATTCTTTCTCCGGTAATATATATATCCGTCCTCTTCTTAATAAAAGGAATTAATAATAGTGATTTTAAAATAATTAAATCTATTATCCTTAAACGTAAAATCACATTTATTTCTTAACCACAACAAATTTAATACAATGAAACAAATAGCTTATATAAACAATCATACGAAAAAATATATTTATATCCCATAAAAGTAAAAATCTCAACGGAACCAACAAAACTGCTAAAATATAGACAACAATCGTTTTGACCTCCCTCTCCCATATTGCTAACGAATACCCCTCAGTACAACTTCTATTCAAGAGATATTTAACCGTCAGCCTGCCTTTCGGAATACAATGATATACAATCATATTAGGATTAATCATCATTGAATACTTAAGTTTTAATGCCTTCTTAACTCTATAATTATCCTCTTGATATGGAAATATATCTTTATCATAGTCTCTTTTGTATATATTATTTCCTTCAAGTTCTTTAAGAACATGCCTCTTAAAAGCAATATTACACCCTGATGGTAAAAACTTCCTATATAAATTACGGTTTATTCCTATCATCCAATCCAATGAATCTTTCCACCACCATGGAAATCTTGTATTTGGTTCCGATAATACAGGACCGCCTACGAAATCATAATTTTCTAAAGATTCTTTAACAATTTGTAGCCAATCATTTGTTGCATAACAGTCATCATCAATAAATGCAATAATATCCCCAATGGTTTTTTGAAAACCCATGTGCTTACAAAAAGCTAAATTTACCCTTTCTTTATTTTCCACTAATTTGACTTTATCATTATATTTATTCCTGATGAATTCTACCGTATCATCAGAAGAGAAATTGTCGATTATAATAGTTTCATATCCATTAATATATTTTTGGTTCATAATAGTATCAAGACACCTTTCAAGTTGTCTTCTCCTATTATAGGTAACAATAATGACACTTATCATCAATTAATCTCACGTTATAATTGGTTTATTGAATTTTTATCAGTAGTCTAAGTCTCTTTAGCTGGATGGATCTTGGAATTTTTATATAACAAAATATTATTTTTTGAGCCTAGCCTGAATTTGTTTATCAAATGAAAATTACTTTTTGTCTGACCGAATATGTGCCTTGACTGCATAACTCTTTTCTGTGAACGTACCGAAAGTCCTAATATTACAGGTTCCTCAGCAATAACTGCATAATCGACCCAAGCAATTGATTCTTTCGATATCTTACTTACTTCTAAATAAAAGAATTCTTCACTTAAGGAATTTATGATTATATTAATCGGGTAGTTGTTTATATAGCTTAAATATTCAATTGGTTCATAAATTTCTGGTATGTTATCAAGAAAAAACACACTCAAACTCCTTTTTGAACCCTCCTCCCCGCTAAGTATTTTTCTTAACATTTGTTCAATCTGTAACTTATTTTTAAAAGGATGTGAATATTTATCATTGTCGTTTCTGTATCTAACAGGTATATCACGAGAAAATAATGATATTCTTGAAAAATAATTATTAACGCCAAATATGCGGTCTGGTAAATATAAGGCTATTTCCTCAGGCAGGAGAGATAAATTATAAGATATAGCAGAATATTGAAATATTCCGAATGTTAGAACAAAGAAAATAATAAACTTTTTTATAATTTTATAGTTAATGCTCATAATCGTTACAGCAGAAATAATTGCTATAGGTGGAAGTATAGGCATTACATATCTATCAAGACTGTGAAATGGATATGAAAAATATATAAATAAGCTCATTATAATCAATGGCAAAAATATCCACATAAATATTAATGATTTATACTTAATTTTTCTTTTTAAAAAAAGTATCAAAGATACTACAAAAATAAATAAGAAGAAAAAAGATATTATTGTATTATACATTTCATGGACTAACCAAAGCCAATATTTACCTATAGCCACTAACCACTCTAACATAAAAGGCCCAATAGAATTATTTTTTTGTATGAAGACAGCTGTGCATAATTGTTTTATCCAGGTAGAATCATAAATACGGTTTAAAATACTGATTAACTTTAATTTCATGAATGGAAAGGATAAAATTAAAAGTATGCTTATCCCAATGCATATTTTATAGGCAATATCCTTCTTAATTTTCATGTTAAAGTTTTGGTCTGTAACCTTTTTAAATAAGATTACTCCTAATGGCCCGATTATAAATATTAAATAGTTAAATTTTATTAAAAATCCTAAAACAAAAGTAAAACAAAATAAGAATGAATAATATTTTCGGGTAAATTTTTCAGATCTCAAAAGAAAATATATACTTAAACAAACAAGAGCGGTTAAAGGCAAATCTAACATGTATATTCGTAAATGATTAAATATTTGCGGGTACATTCCTATTATAAAAGCAGAAAGTAACCCTGCCTGTTGATTAAATATAATTTTCCCTATCCCGTATGTCGATAAAATAAGTATTATAAAGAACAATGTAGTATTAATCATAACTCCCATATCCTGGCTCATGCCTGTAATAAAATAAAATGGTGCTGTTACATAACCAACTAATATCCCATGCCAGCGGTTATGCATCATACCTCTTTCAAAAACCCTTGAAGGAAGCGGAATTATGCTTTGTTTCATTTCATTAAAAACATTTAGGCTGAATAAAAAATGGTGGTGGGAATCATGCATGAGATATGAAGTATCATTTCTAAGCCAGATATAATTATTAATAACATGAAATAAAATAATAATTAATAAAAGTACAAAAATAATAAACTTATTCATATCAATCCAAAAGCTATTAAAAGACTGTAAAATAAAGAAGCATTATTTTCTTAGCTCAACACCTTCTTGTGAAAGGTTAATTGCATTAATAGGATAAGGAATAGTAATTTCTTCTTCACGAAATCTTTTATGAAGGGCTTTTATAAATTCATGTTTAATAAGATAATTATCGACAAACTCCTGGCATCGTAAGATTACAGTAAAATCTATACTAAAGTTGTTGAATGTATGATACCGGATAAATGGCTTAAAACTATTAACACCACCTTGGATTGTTTTCAAAACTTCTTCACCGACTTCCATGGTCACTTTCTCAACTTTTGCAAGATCACTATCATAATGAACTCCAACCTGAACAAGTACGGCCATTTCCCTATCAGGATAATAATAATTAAGAATTTTTGAAGTAATTAGTTGTTTATTCGGGACAACTACCACATTGTTAGGTAACATTCTTACCCATGTGGAACGCCATCCGATTTTATGTATATATCCTTCTTCTCCAGAATCAAGTTTTACAAATTGTCCCCTCATAATAGGCCTATCAACCATAATTTGAATTCCAGCGAATAAATTTTCAAGCGTCGGCTGCAGCGCTAAAGCGACAGCCAGTGAACCAATACCAAGAGATGCTATAATTGGTGTTATAGATATCCCGAAACTATCAAGCAAAATTAAGATACCTAACCCAATAACAATAAAACGGGTAATACCTACCGCGACTCCGCTTCCGGATTTCAATATATCTATCTTATCGCCATATATTCGTATAAGATTTCTTAAAAGTCTATCAAAAAATATGACAATCGCAATTATAGACGTTGCTTTCAACGAAATAAAAAACCATTTAGTTAATTCCCCTGTCTCATCGACTGGGGTGAGCCAGTTAAGAATAAAAGAACCACTGACAAAAGCCAATAAAATAAGTGGTAAATTAAGTGAGTCAAGGAGAACATCGTCAATTTTTGATTTAGTCTTTTTTGCAAACTTAGAAATTTGAACAAATACTATTTTTTTAATTATAAGAAAAACACACACCCATATAAAATAAACTACCGGTGCATAAAACCATGGTGAAATAGTAAATCCGAATAATGTTATCTCATTCATAAATTGCCCTCCCTTTTTTTCTAATATCTAACAAATATCAATTAACAAATTCAAATAATCAAGCAAATGACGTGTAATAAGAAATTTTTTCCTTACAGATTCTTTTGCTTTTTTCCCTATGTTTTCTCTATATTTTTCATCTTCCAAAAGATGAATAATTTTCTCAGCACATTGGTCAAAATCAAATGGATCCACCAACACTCCATTCTTCCCATTTTCTATTTGATTTGGTATCCCGCCGACATTTGATGCAACAACAGCTTTACCTTTCCATAAACCCTCCGTTATAGTAAGACCAAATCCTTCCTTTGTTGACTTCTGGAGAATAACCGTTGAAGCTCTTTGTAATGAATTGACCATAATATTATCTTCGGCAGTAATAACCAAGATATCTCCTTTTTCTATATAATCATGATAATTCTGAACTACATTCGTATATATCTCCACCCCCTCTGGGTCATCGCCTGCTGCACTGCCGCATAATATTAATCTACAATCGACCTGTTCTTTAACTCTCAAAAATACTTGTATCACACCTTCCGGGTCTTTCCATTTATCAAAACGAGATATTTGAGTAATCAAAGGTTTATCAGTAGGAATATTATACTGATGTAAATGAGAATCAATAGTTTCCTGGTCTAAATCAACATTTTTCCACGATAGTGGATCAATCGAGGGATATATAATCCTTTGTTCAACAGGAAGGTCCCGCCGTTTATATCTTTCATCAGAAACAATGACAATATCATACCTAAGTATAAACGCCTTCAAATAATCCCATAATTCACCCTGAGGCTTCGAAAGGTCAACATGACACCTCCATACCCAGGGTTGTTTTTTATCACAAAATTTAATAAATGGTAACGGTTGTGGATCATGCACAAAGACACAATCATGAATTATATGAGTAAATTTTGCGAATCTATGATTAGTATCCATATAATATTCTTTATTAATTAAATCTGATTCAACGGCCTCTCCCTGTAAGGCATTATGAATCCTTTTTGTGGTAGTAAAGAAACCCTGGGTTCCGGGCAATATTCTCCATCCCGCATCCACACCAACATCATTCATTAAAATAACAAGACTATGGAGTATTTCAGCCACACCTCCTCCCTGATAGGTAGAATTTATATTAACAATATGCTTATTGCTGAGTTTATTAGCCTTTTTATAAATTTCACTCAAAACCGCATCATCAACAATGCCTCTATAATCATCTAGACTCCGTATCATATAAACCTTCCTTTTTTTGATTAAACATTTGAAAACATTTACTTAACCAGGAATTTATACTATTTGATCTTATATTTTTTCTCATCCTCAACATCTTCATCCTGCGTTCAGCCCCATCCATATGAAGGGCGTAGTATAAAGTATTAACAATATCATCAACTCCGTATGGATTCACAGACAAACAATTTTTTATTTCTGATATCGCACCTGCAAACTTTGATAATATTAAAACACCTTCACCGTCGGAATGAGACGCTATGTATTCTTTACAAACAAGATTCATTCCATCACGCAAAGGAGTTATTAATGCAATATCAGCTGCTGCATAAAATGCCACTAACTCATTAAAAGGTACGGAACTGTAAATGTAATGTATTGGAGACCATGTCCCTGTAGAAAATCTGCCGTTAATTCTTCCTATTATCTCATCTATCTCTTTTTTAAGTATCTGATATGCCTCAACACTCTCCCTTGATGGAACAGCAAGTTGATAATAACTAAATCTTTCCTTAAGTTCAGGATGTCTTTCTAAAAGATGTTCTATTCCTAACAACCTCTCCTTAATACCCTTGGAATAATCCAAACGATCAACACCCAGAATAAGTTTGGGACAGCCGCTCTGAGATTTAATTTCTTTTTTTCTTGCAATTACTTCAGTTTTACGTGAAGTTTTATCGAACTTCTCAAAATCAATACTGATAGGATTTACATAAAATTTTGTCTCAATATTACTCTTATCTAATCCTTCACCTATTCCTTTTACTTGACTGCGATAAAAATTGACTGCTTCAATTATATTTCTCCTGTATTGTCGATGGTGGACACCCACAGTGTTGCAACATAATAGTGACTCTATAATTTGATCTTTCCAAGGTAAAATCGAAAATATATCCAAATGAGGGAACGGTATATGAAGGAAAAAATGAATATCCTGTTTAGGACGCATTTTTCTCAAAAAATATGGAACCAAAAACAGATGAAAATCCTGAATCCAAATAATATCTGAAGGTTTAATAATTTTATGAATATAATTTGCAAATCTATTGTTAACAGTGAAATATGATTCCCATGAGGACGGCTCGATCAATGTTTTCTCAAAAAAATAATGAAACAATGACCATAAAGTTCCATTCGAAAAACGGTTATAATACTCGTATACTTCCTTAGTTGTTAATGGAACATTTGCAATATAATAATAGCCTCCCGTTTCACCAGATATTTCACCCGATATACCCAAGGAACGAATGTCAATAAGTTCAAAATCCTCTTTATGGAAATCGTCTTGTGGAGCCCCCTGCCATCCGATCCACACACCGTGAGTTTTACGAAGAACAGGATCTAGGGCAGTAACCAACCCACCTGTTGCTTGTTTCCACGAGGGTTTTCCGTTCTCGGTATTAGTCTGATAGTAGGGAAGCCTATTAGAAACAACAATCAAACGTCTTTTTTTAAATGCTTTTTCTGTCATAATTTCTTTATTACTGGATAGTTAGCAGCAGGTTAAAGAAGTATTATGATATACTATTCAACTCGAAAATGCAATCCATACTTTTCTTTCACGGGGACCATCAAACTCACAAAAATAAATACCCTGCCAGGTGCCGAGCATTAATTCACCACTTTTCACATTAATACATAATGATGGCCCTATAATAGAAGATTTGATATGTGCTGGGGAGTTACCTTCCATGTGACGGAAACCACTGCGAGGTACTATATCTTTAAGTCCTTTTAGAATATCGTGAACAACATCCGGATCGGCGTTTTCATTAATTGTAACAGCAGCGGTTGTATGTGGAATGAAAATATGAACTAAGCCTTCTCTAACATTTTGTGACTTTAAAATACTAGATATCTGCGAGGTTATGTCAATAAATTCTTCTTTTGATTTAGTTCTAACTTTAAACTCATGAGACATATATTTCTTATTCCGTCTTCAGTCCTTTTATGATTGAACGGGCAAATTGTGTTGCACTTGTAGGACCATCGGCTGTTATTATTTTACCGTCGTATTCAACCCTGTTAGCTGTATAAATGGCACCTTTATCTAATAACTTAGGTCCCTCGGTCTTCCAAACTGTTGCCTTTTTCCCGCCAAGGATTCCTGCATTAGCTAATATAACTGGTGATATACATATAGCGCATATTAATTTATTAAATTTTAATGCGTCATTGACAACTTTATGAGCAATTGAGTCATAAAAATAGCATATAGCTCCTTTACCTCCCACAAAAATGATGGCATCAAATTCCTCGGCTTTGATATCTGTTATGAGCATATGAGGTGTTATGCTTCCTCCTAGCATACCGATGCAATTGGACATAACTGTTGAAGCTATTTTTACTTCAACACCCTCTTGCTCTAATATTTGCTTCGGTTCAAATAATTCTTCATCACGGAAATCGCTCGGTGCTATAATCATAACTACTTTTTTGTTGATTATCATATTCTCTCTCCAGCTTCATTACATGAATTTTACTTGTTTCTTAATTTATACAAAATGTTACAGGTCCGTCATTAGATAAAGAAACAACCATATTTTCACCGAATTTCCCTCTTCCTACCAAAAGGTTACTTAATTCAATACATTCTACAAATTGATCAAATAAGACTTCTGCATCTTTTAGAGCTAAACCACCATCAAAACTAGGCCGGTTCCCCCTGCTTAAATCTGCGATTAAGGTAAAATTTGGAACAACCACTATATCTCCCCTTATATCCAATACAGATAAATTCATTTTACCAGAACTGTCTTCAAATATTCTAAAATTAAGTATCTTTTTCACCTTCTGTGAAATAGAACTAATATCATCCCCTTTCTCAAAACCTACCAGCAAAACAAGTCCTTTGCCAATTTTTGCAATTTCATTATTATCAGAAACGACCTTTGCATCTTTAACACGCTGGATTACTACCTTCACAATGATCTCCGTTTACTAGACGTTTAAACTTTCAATTTCGGATATCATGTTGTTAATTTCTTCTTTTTCAGGAAAATCAGGGTCGATCTCCAGCACCCTCTTATAATGATAAAGTGCTCTTTCCATTCTCCTCAAGGCAAACAAATTTGTCGCTAAATAATAATGCGCATAGGTGTTATCTGATTCAAGATCGATTACTTTTTCAAAATTTTTTACGGCTGGTGTATATTCTCCTAACTGATTATAGCACTGTCCAAGGAAGTAATATGCTTCTGTAAATTCCGGCATGAGATCTATAACTTTCTCATATTCCTTTGCAGCATCAGAAAATCTACTCAACGCAAAGTATACAGTAGCTAAATTATAATGAGCTGAAATAAAATTTGGCCGCAATGTTATTGCATGTCGCAATTCTATGATTGCATTATCATACTGTTTTAGATCATATAAAAGTGCTCCTAAATTGTTCCTTGCCTCAGGAAAATCAGGTGTTATAAGCAATGCCTTTCTGTATTGATCTACCGCCTCTTCAGTGCTCTTCTTTGTTTCAAGATACAATCCTCGGTTATAATGGGCCAATGCAACATCAAGTACATCTTTTTTACCTTCTTTATAATTCCATATTACATCCTGCTGTGCATAAAGTTCAGTGAATGTCATTAAAATAAAAACAAACAAAATAACGACACATTTACTTTTCATAGCATTCCTTCCTTTTTAATTGCTAATTAAATGATCAATTTTCCATCTGGACCGAAGGGGATTCTTCGCCAAATTTCACATCGTGTGATTTGGCGAATCCCTGTCTGCCGTTTCATTATTATTTTAATGTATCGACAGGCAGGCACCACGTAGTGACGGCGGAGAACCCCCGACCTCTACAATGCGAGTGTAGCGCTCTCCCAACTGAGCTATCGGCCCTAAAAATTTTTAACCTTTATTATTTTAGCACTATTCAAAAATAAGGCAATTAAATTGAAATTATTCCGAAAAATATTCATTTCTTACGAAAAAAACTCTTATTAGAACCCAATGGCACGGTACCTTCAACTTCATATTTAATAACATGTTTTGGTACAACTTGTACACCTTTTTCACCAATATTTTTCAATATAAGATCATTAAGCGAGAACATGCCAGTTAAGGGATATGTTATTTGATCATTTAAAATAAAATTTATTTTTTTTATTTTCCTTGCATCAAAATTTTCATAGTTACTAAATTTCTTAAACGGTATAACAACTGTTTTCCATTGGTTCTTCAATTTTGTAACTACATAATCATGCCTTAAGCCTTCCTCACATTCAAATTGAACTAGTATAGCGTCAGCTTCGCTTTTAATTTTAAATCCAATAGCATTATTTTTTTTAAACTGTTGGTGCAACTTAACCTCACTATAAAATGTAACAGGTCCTTCGTTTATATCATACTCAAAATTTATTACCTTTTTCCCAACTCTATTTTCTTCATCTTCGAGGGAATAATTAAGCCATGGAGAATTGTATAAATATTCGCCGCTAAACTCTGTGCCTATTTCACCTCCTAATCTATTATTCCCGTGGCGGTCAAAATTATTTATTACAAATTCATCTCGATTTATCTTCTTAAATGCCTTACGTCGCAAGGCGACAATTTTTTTTCTTAATTCATCATCTTTTATATCTCCGGCGTCAATTTTCAATGCCAAACGTTCCATTTCTTTACGTAATCTTATAATCTCACGCCTTTCCTTTGAACTTTTAATTTTTGATAAATCGCAAAGATATTCATCCATATTACCTTCTAAATACTTGGCAACATCCTTGAAATTGTTCTCATCACCTTCAAAAATTCCAAATACTATTTTGCTATTAGAGCCAATTATTACTAATATAGCAATAGAAAAAATAATAATATTTCGGAGCACCTTCACCACCCCCAAATCTATGAAAGTAAAAATATTTAATTGACCGTATCAAAAAAGTAGAGTACAATTAAAATTCGAAAATAATTAGGATAACAAAGTAATGAAAAAAAGACGACGCAGACAATTTATTGTTAATCCAGCAATACAGTATAAGCTTTTATTTTTAATCATACTCTCAATTATAATTCCTACGCTTCTGACCTTCATGAGCCTTTATTTTCTTATACGGTCAATATTACTTGAGGCTCAAATCAATAACGAACTTGTTTATAATGCACTACTTTTCTTAAGCCGCAAAGTTTATATAATACTTATTTCAGGGTTTTCAGTTGTAACCGTCCTTCTTCTAACATGGGCTTTAATTTTTATACACCGAATAGTCGGTCCGCTCTTTCGTCTCGAAAAAGAACTGGATAAAATAATAGACGGCAAAACCATAAATAAAATTCAATTCCGCAAGAACGACAGTTTTCTTAGTTTAGCTGATAAGATTAACCGTCTTGTCGATATGATTCCAAAGCAACAATAACATTTCTACAAAAAACTAACCCTACAATACAATTTCTTTTAATATAATTTCTTGTCTCAACTTATTGGTATATTTAAATCAAAAGTTTCTCCAGTTTTAATATTATTTAAACTTCGCAACTTTATAGAATATCTTTCCTTAAAATCATCAATAGATATTTTCTTATCGTCAATTTTTAATGAGAAAAATATAAAACCATGGCTCATCTCATGTGGTTTTATAAGTTCCTTGGCAAACTGTTTTTCATTAAAATCCTTCTTTATGGTTTTATTTGTCCGGTATGAGCTAACCCCAGCTGAAACTGCAAAAGTAACGGTTAAAACAAGAAATGCACTCCCGAGGAGACCATATGCAACTACTCGAATTGGTGTATTTTTCAAAATTGTTGATGAAGCTTCTTCATGAGTAATAGGTTTATATTCTATGCCTGCCTCGCTTATTAGTGTTGTTTCCACTTTAGTTATATCGAAATAGTTGTCTCCCTGATTCTGGAATATAAGATGTATTGGATAAACACCTTTTTTTCTGATATCTTTTCCAAAAATATAACGAGCCTTGCCTCTTTCGTTATAAGGATCAGCAATAACAATTAATCCATCTTTTGTGGATTTATTTTTATAAAATGCAGGAACCTTTATAACTAGCGGAATTGGATCATGAGTTATACACCCATGGAGAGTAAGCACAATAACACAAATGAATCCAATCGTTTTAAACAATAAATGATTTTTAGTTCCTGACCCCATACTTTTTGATTATTATCCAAAAAAAAGCAAAATATTTTTAAATAAATTAATTACTATCACTAATAAAAATAGTTTTGATACCC
>CAZLCT010000018.1:0-8818 GCA_964558015.1 uncultured bacterium
ACGGCAACAAATACAATTTTATTAACTTTTTTACTCAATCGGCTAAATAATTACCTTTTTACCAGAACCTGCCCCTCTCGAGCATCCCTGGTTTACGCATAAGTAACTCCTCTTCCATGGATTAGCGGTTAAAAATTTAATATTTTTTCTTGACTTTAATTTTAAAAATGATATTATTATCACTCTCGATGAAGGAGTGCTAATATTGGACGGGAATCTGACGGAGTAAAGACATACACGTTGTTTCTTTCCTTAATAATAGATAATTCCGCTAGTCGCATTCATTATATTTATTAAATTTATTTTTACACACAAAAAAAATAAAACAAAGAGGAGGATGTATGGCAAAACAAATTATTTTTGACGACGAAGCTCGTCGCGCCGTGTTGCGTGGTGTCGATCAGATGGCCAACGCTGTCAAGGTAACGTTAGGTCCGAAAGGGCGTAATGTTGTATGTGACAAAAAATTTGGTTCCCCAACAATTACAAAGGACGGGGTAACCGTAGCAAAAGAAATTGAGCTTGAAGAACCGTATGAAAATATGGGTGCTCAGATGGTCAAGGAAGTGGCTTCAAAAACTTCTGATAATGCCGGAGACGGCACAACAACAGCAACGATTCTTGCACAGGCAATTTACCGTGAAGGATTAAAAAACGTTACTGCCGGGACAAACCCTATGGCAATTAAGAGAGGGATTGAAAAGGCAGTCGTGCGTGTTGTTGAAGAGCTTGATAAGTTAACGACCGTTATTAAGGATAAGAAAGAAATTGCACAGGTTGCCACCATTGCCGCAAATAATGATTCAACTATAGGCGGTCTTATCGCAGATGCAATGGAGAAGGTAGGTAAAGACGGTGTTATTACGGTTGAGGAAGCAAAAACTACAGCGACCACCCTGGACGTTGTAGAAGGTATGCAGTTTGATCAAGGTTATTTATCTCCCTATTTTGTAACTAACAGTGAGCAGATGGAAGCAGTGTTAGACAATCCTTATATTTTAATCCATGAGAAAAAAATATCGGCAATGAAAGATTTAGTGCCTCTTCTTGAGCAGGTAGCAAAATCAGGCAGACCGTTAGTTATTATTGCCGAGGATGTTGAAGGTGAAGCATTAGCAACATTGGTGGTTAACAAGCTTCGCGGCACATTAAACGTATGCGCTGTAAAGGCTCCCGGATACGGTGACCGCCGTAAAGCAATGCTTGAAGATATCGCTGTATTGACAAGCGGCAAAGCGATTTCAGAAGATTTAGGAATTAAGTTAGAGAACGTTTCAATCAAAGATTTAGGACAGGCAAAAAGGGTAACGGTTGATAAGGAAAATACGACCATTATTGAAGGGGCAGGAAAAAGTTCTGATATTAACGGCCGTATTAATCAGATTCGTACACAGATTGATGATAGTGATTCAGATTATGACAGGGAAAAGCTTCAGGAGCGGCTTGCAAAATTAGCAGGCGGTGTTGCTGTAATCAATGTGGGTGCTGCGACTGAAACGGAAATGAAAGAAAAGAAAGCGCGTGTTGAAGATGCACTTCATGCTACACGGGCTGCTGTTGAAGAAGGAATTGTAGCTGGTGGCGGAACCGCCTTAATACGCTGTCTTGGTGTATTAGATAATGTAAAGGCCAAGGGTGAGGAAAAGGTTGGTGTTGATATTGTCCGCCGTGCTCTTGAGGAGCCTTTGAGACAGTTGGCTGCTAATGCCGGTGAAGAAGGTTCTGTCGTTGTTGTTGAAGTTAAAAAAGCTCAGAAGAATGTTGGGTTTAATGCTGAGAAGATGCAGTATGAAGATATGCTCGAAGCAGGGATTATCGACCCTAAAAAAGTTACACGGACTGCGTTAGAGAATGCAGCAAGTATCGCTGCTCTTTTACTCACGACACAGGCTTTGGTAACTGATCTTCCTGAGGAAGAAAAGATGCCTGCTATGCCTCCTGGCGCCGGTATGGGCGGCGGCATGGGCGGTATGGGCGGAGGTATGTACTAAAAGCCCCTGTTTGTTTTGAATAATAATATTATGTAAGGGCGGGGGCACCCCGCCCCTACAATCAGAATTAAGTAATAATATTTTAATAAGGAGGATTAAAATGGGAGTCAGACCATTAGGCGACAAAGTATTAGTTGAGATTTTAGAAGCAGAAGAAAAAACAAAAGGCGGTATTATTCTTCCTGATACTGCTAAGGAAGAAAAATCTGAAGGAAAGATTCTTGCTGTAGGTAAGGGGAAAGTTAACAGTGACGGCAAAGTCACGCCTCTTGAAGTCAAGAAGGGGGATAAAGTTATCTTCGGTAAATACTCCGGTGATGAAATCCTGATTGACGGCAAAAAACATAAAATATTGAAGGAAAGCGAAATTTTAGCGGTATACGAATAAATATAAAGACGCGGATTTGTACGTAACACCCTCCCACTATTTTGTTACCCCCCCCCTTAATAGGGGGGACGGACTAAGACATTCCCCCTTAATAAAGGGGGTGCCCGCAGGGCGGGGGATGTTAACTAGCATGGCGTTTAATTCAAAACTAAGAGGTATAAGTTATGGCAAAGCAATTACAATATTCTGAGGAAGCTCGAAGGGCTTTGAAAAGGGGGGTTGATATAATAGCTGATACTGTTAAAGTAACCCTCGGACCTATGGGGCGAAATGTTGTTCTTGATAAGAAGTTCGGTGCGCCCGAAATTACAAAAGACGGAGTTAGCGTGGCTAAGGAGATAGAGCTTAAAGATCCGTATGAGAATATGGGTGCACAGCTTATCCATGAAGTAACGGATAAGGTTTCTGATGAAGCCGGAGACGGAACGACAACGGCTACTGTTTTATCGCAGTTTTTGATTACCGAAGGATTTAAGAATGTTACTGCCGGTGCAAATCCCATGGCACTCAAACGGGGTATTGATAAAGCTGTGCGGGTATTAAGTGATGCTATTAAGGAAAGGAGTAAACCTGTTAAGACCAAGGAAGAAATAACCCAGGTTGCTACCTTAAGTGCTAATAACGATGAAGCTATCGGAAAGCGTATTGCCGATGCTATGGAAAAAGTTGGCAAAGAGGGTGTTATCACTGTAGAAGAATCAAATACCGGAAAGACCTATATGGATCTTGTCGAGGGTATGCAGTTTGACCGTGGATATCTTTCACCTTACTTCGTAACTGATACAACGGGGATGAAAGTTGTTTTAGAAGATGTGAGAATTTTAATTACAGACAAAAAGATTAGTAATATCAAAGATATTGTACCTTTCTTAGAAGAGATTGTGCGAAGCGGCATTTCATTATTAATTATCGCTGAGGATATTGAAGGGGATGCTTTAGCTACATTAGTAGTGAATAGACTCCGTGGTACATTAAAAATTGCGGCCGTGAAAGCACCGGGGTTTGGTGACCGCCGTAAGGCTATGCTTGAGGATATTGCTATTCTTACTAACGGTCAAGTTGTTGCCGAAGAATTGGGGCTAAAATTTGAGAATGTAACAATCGATATGCTTGGTAAGGCCAAAAAAGTCATTATTGATAAAGAAAACACGACTGTAGTACAAGGCGCTGGGGAAAAGAAGGATATCGAAGAACGCTGTAATAAAATCAGAAAACAGATAGAAAAATCTGATTCTAACTATGATAAAGAAAAGCTCCAGGAACGTTTGGCAAAACTTACCGGCGGTGTTGCCATTATTAAAGTTGGTGCTGCTACTGAGATTGAAATGAAGGAAAAGAAGGCCCGTGTTGAAGATGCACTCCATGCAACCCGTGCCGCTTATGAAGAAGGCATGGTTGCAGGCGGCGGTGTAACTTTTTTACGTGTCCTACCTGCGTTAGATACTTTGAAGCTCTCAGGGGATGAAGCAACCGGGGTCGATATCGTGCGCCGTGCACTTGAGGGACCATGCTATGAAATCACAGAGAATGCAGGTTACAAAGGTTCTGTAATTGTAGAGGGCACGTTGAAAGAAAAAGGTAATATAGGTTTTAACGTAGTTAAAGGTGAATTTACTGATTTAGTAAAAGACGGTATTATTGATCCTGCAAAGGTTCTTCGTGTTGCACTCGAGAGTGCTGCAAGTATGTCAGCTTTATTTATTACAACTGAGACAGTTATTTCGGAGAAACCTAAGGAAGAAGAGGAAAGCAAGAAGGATAAGAAGAAAAAATAACAGTATTTATATAGAATTCGATTGAAATGAAAAAGGGAGATTTCGGATTGAAATTTCCCTTTTTTTATTACATAATGGCGTACTTATGAGAAGAATCATAAAAGAAGAAAAAACTGTAATATTATTCATATTGGCCCTTTCATTTTTATTCATTCTCTTTTTTCACATTCCAAAAGCCTTATATTTTGGTCATTCGGCGTACAACCATGAACCAATATGGCGCGGTACAATTGCAAAAGATTTGATTGACGGATTACGTGCCAGTAATTTATTTGACTATGAATATACCAGCTATGAAGGGGGTACATTAGTAACAGGAATCCTGGCAGTGCCATTTTTTTTGTTGTTTGGTGATTCTTTTTTTTCATTATCACTTGTTCCCATTAGTTTTGCATTGCTGAGTCTTATTTTGATGTATCATTTCCTTTTTAGATATTTCGGTAAGAATGCAGCTATAATTGCAAGTTTTCTTTTTATTTTTTCACCTCCTATGTATATCTTTAGACAGGTATGTGCATACGGCAATTTCACGGAATCAATATTTTTTACCATCATTATATTTTTCACATTTTATGAAATATTCTTCCATGAGAATCATAAACACGCTTCTTCCTTATGGATGCTTTTGGGGCTTATAAGCGGTTTCGGTATTTATTTTTGTTATGTTGTGTTTATTCCGGTAGTTGTCTGTGTGGGGTCTTTTTTGATATTAGGACGTCATAAATTATTTAGAGGGGGAAACTTTTTTATATTTTTGTTCTTTTTTCTTTTAGGATTTAGTCCCTGGCTTTTGTATAACATACCACGTCATTTTTCCGGTATTATACTCCCTTCATATAGCGCTTCGGTACCAAACATATCACTCTTTGATTTATTTTCAGGAACAAGCGTCACGCAATTTATTTCTTCATTTTCTTATATAATCCCTCATATGAAAGACGTATTATTAATTGAGGGTAATAATATATACTTTTATACAGTGACGATTCTGGTTCTTGGTAGTATTAGTTTTATGGTAATACGTAATGTGGGTTTAATTTTAAAAGCGGTATTAGCATCGCGGAGAGGGAGGAAGCCCAAACATATAACACAGAAAACATTACAAGAAACATTTATTATTTTATATGTTATTCTATATGGAATTATTTGGGCGCTTTATCCAATCGGTCATGCCCGTTCCCACCTGAGTCACTATTTATATCCGGTATATCCCTTTATTTTTATTGCAATTGCACTTTGTATTAATACTATAGAAACTAGTAAGGTGCGATGGTTCTACTATATTCGATATCCGGCATCTTTCGTACTTATACTATGTTTAATAGGGATTGGACTTATGAACGTTCAGTCTTATCATCTTAATGAATATATCCAGTTTATAGGAAGAGCATTTAAGATAAAGGGATATTCTCTAGAATATACAAGCCGATTTTATTCAATACCATCAAGTATATATGTAGAAGATTTTATCGAAAGTGATTTACTTTTTATAAACCAAAAAACTCCCGGTTCTCCTTGGGGAAGGATGTTTGATATATATAAGGTATATCAAGAAAACGAGAAGAAGCATACTGTTTATAAAGATTATTCATCTCTTAGCAGCATTGAAAAGCATTATCTTCCGTATGTATATCTTATGATAGGAATTAATATCGGTGATAGTATGGGCAAAGATTTTGATCCTACTATGAATATCACGGTAGAAAATAGAATACCCGATAACTTGTATCGACATTGTTTTTATGAAGGAGCGGCTCTTTCAGTATGTAATCGTTTTTTTAAAGATGTCCTTTATTTTTGTCGAAGCGGATCTGTTAGTAAGAATATACCTAGAGAATATCAGCATTACTTTTATACTGAATGCGGACGAAGGATCGGTGAGAAATACGCTAAGAACATGGAGGGGGCTTTTGATATAATCGAAAACTTTGATTCATCATGTCGGTCTTATTTATATCTTGGATTTATCTGGTCATTAAACACACAAAGCATAAAAGATAATTATGGGATTTTGATGTCAAGACTGGATAATCAGTATAAATCACACCTTTTTCGGCACTGGGGATCATTATTTTTACTAAATAAGGGAAACCGTTCTGATGCAGAAAGTGCTATAAAAGAAGTGCCTGGGATATACCGGCACTATTATATTCAAGGGTTGGGAAGAAGCAGTTTGCTTGGCTGGTCAACGGATGCTCTTTACGGAGAAAATCTTGAAACAAAACTGATAGAATTAGGTTACATTTTTACTTTTTTTAATACCGAATATCAACCGCACTTATATTATGGGCTGGGACTAGCTTTAAGCCTCAAAACGTTTGGAAAACTATCAAGTGATATGAAAAAATCTCTAGATAAGATTATTCCTCAAATATATAAAGTGTCTTTTTATCGTGGATATGATTTTGGCCTGTTTCTCCGTTTCTATGATGAATTTATTGAAATGCCCCATAACACCCCTTAGTACTTAATTTTTCAGTTAATTACCGGATATTATTATACTTTTAAAAAGATGTAACTTATTGTACTCTATTGACATAGGCGTAATATATGGTATACTTAGTGTAACGTTTTAATATATATAAAAAAAGTACTTACTAAGCTGTTTATCCATACATTTTTAACCGATAAAGGCAAACCACGGGTGATCGTGGGACCCCCGTAAAGCTACCTTGGGGTAGCCACGGGGCCACGTGATCCCGCAATAGCGGGATTTTACGTGGGCAAAACCTCGGCTGTTATTAACAGGGCTGGGTTCGTCGAACACTAATTATTATTCTGATAAAACAGGGCCGGGTTACCGAAAGTTTCAATGTTGGCATCATTTAAAGAGCGAGAGCGATTTTAAATGATAGGCCAACAAGAAATCCTGAAACTAAAGCGAAGGATCTGAATGAAGCATTCGATAATCCGGCCTTTTTTATTTGAGCACATAACTTACAGAACAGAGTGAATGTAAGTTATAGTGCGAAAATAATCCGCCAAAGTCAGTCAAAAAGAATTATTAAAGATAGACGTCGGCGGATAGAACTAAATTAAAAAAAACGAAAAGGAGAAAAACAATGGAAACATTAAAAAACAATTTTGTAATGAAACCGCTTGTGTGTGTTGTGATGATGTTAACATTTATTAATGTTCATCTGTCAAGTGTTGCTTTCGCTATGACAAGTATCTTTGATGATACACCAAGAGGGACAGGATATATTTATCGTTTGAGCCCTGATCGTGGTGAACAAGAACAAGTTCCATTAATAGGATTGGACATTGAAGCGGAATATCTTTCGGGAAATGGAATTGATGTAGATGTTGCAGGATCATCAATACAACCTACAGATTTTGAGAATTGTAACTATTTATATAATGAGGACAATATAGAATTTTCTGGTATTAATGCATTCTACCATACTAACTTGATAAAACAGGATATGGGGAGGTATGGATTTTTTGAGGAAGAGCTTTCTTATATAAACAAAATAGAAATTCTTGAAGCATCGAGCGGGGAGAAGAAAAGTGTTAATGGTAACACATTGCGTTTTGGTGAATCATATGCAAAAGAATCTGTAATGATTTATAGTAATTATATCGAAGGGTTGTTGCGCGGGAGTGGTATTACTGATGATTTCATTGTTAATGCCTTTATGATATATCATTCGTTACGTGCCGCAAGTCAGTACAGCGGCGCCGGAGAAGTCACACATGATAATAGTGGTTTCGGCTATACAATAGAAGGGACAGGAACGATTAATGAAGCAGTTAAAAGTCTTGGTGATTCCTGTTTGCTCGCAAAGGGATTACGCGAGGTGGAAAAAAATATAGAAAGCACTAAAGTCAGTTCTTATGAAGCGCGTCGATTAGCAGGCCTTAGTATAAAAAAATTACAAGGGAATGAACCGCTTGATGTAGTAAAGGCGTATTTGGCTGCAGATAAAGAACGCGGTGAAAAATATCGAGATGAAATTATTGCAGGATTTCAAGCGGTGTTTAGTGAAGATTTAAACAGCCTTTTAGAAGAACCTGTAAATATTACATTTGAAATTTCAAAATATTCGGGTGAAGTTAAAGGGGTAAATGATGAATGGGAGATTGCAGCTGAGGAAGAAGGAGAACTTCTTGTTAAAGCGTTTGATGAAGATGGAAATAGCTATCAAGTTATTCATGAAAATGGTTATCCGTGGTTACATAGTTATGATAACGAAGATGGGATGGTAATGATAATCAGACCGTATAGTGAGCATGTGGAAGATAATATGCCGGTTCAACTCATCGCGCGTGATGATGAAAGAACATATGCTTCTAAAATTATTTTTGTATCGATTAAGCAGCAAGCACAGTTAGATATTCAGATTACCTCACCTGAGGACGGTTCGACAGTAGATAGTGAGATAGTAGATGTAAGTGGAAGAGGAGAATCTCTTGGTGGTATTTCTGTAAGCAATCAAATATTACCCTCGAAGATATTAGTTAATGGAGTAGAGGCAGAGATTCTTTATCCTGATAATGGCAGTACGGGTTTTAACTTTTATGCACAGGACGTACCACTTATAGAGATACGTCATACACAGGATAATAGTCTGATGCCGAATCCGGATACACGAGTCGGGATGATAACAGCCATAGCGTATGATGCAAACGGAGAAGAACTAGCGTGTGATGAGATAACAGTG
>CAZLCT010000018.1:8918-29610 GCA_964558015.1 uncultured bacterium
TTAGTACAACCAGCATCGGGATATAGTATTCAAGAGAATAATTATGATGAAATGATTATTATCATTTCTCCCGTTGACATTGAAGCAGAGGTAGTAGTCATAGCATATGATGAAGACGGAAATGAACTTGCACGAGATGAGATAACAGTGAAAATTGAACTTCCCCTTATCACCGCAGACTTTTGATGATGGTGAATTGATTGACGTTATATCTGTAGATATTGATAATGGACTTGAACCAATTGATGATTTTTCTTTTGATGTTATCGTAAATAATAACAGCTATAGTAACAGATATACTAATTAGGATAGTAATAGATAGAATAATAGTTTTTCTGATGTTATCATCGTAGATAGTCGTAATCGAAGATAATAATAAATTTAAGGAGTGGGTTATCTATGAAGTAATATGCGATGTTGTAAGATTATTGAACGTAGAATCATATATAAAAGAATAAATGCCCTTCGTAATAAGGGCATTTGTTCTTTTAGAGAAGGTGTGAAGAACGGATATAAATGGAAAATTTTCCAAGTAGTATAAAGATTTTACTCCTTTTTTTCTTTCTTTCTTTTTCATTTGACAAGGCCTATCTTATTTAGTATCATTAGTTTCCTAATAATTCACGAGATTGGTTTTTATTCACTTTCCTCCATTCATAATGACTAAAAAATTGTACGATAAAAAAAAGTCTATTTTTATAATTAATTTAATAAAGTGAATGAAGCCCAGATTTAAATGAAGCTCAGACTTATGGAACGAAGTGACATAAGTCTGTTAGCTAAATTTATCCCGCACTTTCTTATCTGATACTTTTCTGTCTGGATGAAAGTGCGGGATTTAATTCGCACAGTGACTTATGTCGTAATAGATACTCCATAAGTCACGTGCTCATTAAAGGAGCATTTTATGGGAATGTGGGTTGGCCGCGGACGAAAGGCAAGAAGATGTTACGGTTTTGATGAAATATCACTTGTGCCTGGTGAGGTATCGATAAATCCAAATGAAGTTGACCCATCATGGGAATTTAATGGAAAGCGCTACGATGTTCCCATCCTTGCTGCTGCTATGGATGGCGTTGTTGATGTGAAATTTGCAATTACCATGGGGAAGTTAGGGGGGCTCGCCGTATTGAATCTTGAAGGTGTGCAAACGAGGTACGAAGATCCGAGTGAAGTTATTGCTGACATTGCTCATGCAACGCCGGAGAAGGCCACACAGCTTATTCAGAAGTTGTATGCACCAAAAATCAAAGAAAAATTAATTACAAAGCGGATTCGTGAGATTAAAAAAGCTAACGTTCCAGTGATTGTCAGCTCGATTCCACAGCGCGCTCAAGAATTGGGGAAAATTGCGCAGGATGCGGGCGCAGATATTTTTGTTGTACAGTCACAAGTATCTTCTGTAAAACATATTTCGCGTGAATATAAAGTCTGTGATTATAAAAAAATATGCAAGTCTTTGAAGATTCCCGTGATGATTGGCAATGCAGTGACATATAAAATGACTCTACAACTTATGGAAGCGGGGGCCAGTGCCGTCCTCATTGGGGTGGGGCCTGGTGCGGCATGTACAACACGCGGTGTTTTGGGTATCGGCGTTCCGCAGGTTACTGCAACCTGTGATGCAGCTGCCGCACGGGATTTTTATTTTAAGCGGACAAAAAAATATGTCCCTATCATTACTGACGGAGGGATGACTACTGGTGGGGATATTTGTAAAGCGTTTGCATCAGGTGCTGATGCAGTGATGGTCGGTTCGGCATTTGCTCGTGCCAAAGAAGCACCGGGTAAAGGGTGTCATTGGGGTATGGCAACACCTAATATTAATCTGCCACGGGGGACGCGCATACGCGTGGGTACTGCTGGCACCTTGAAAGAAATTCTATTTGGCCCTGCACGGACTGATGATGGCACACAAAACTTGATGGGTGCGTTGCGAGCTTCAATGGGCAGTATTGGGGCTCAGGGATTAAAAGAGTTTCAGCTGACGGAAATTATTATTGCACCGGCGATCAAAACTGAGGGAAAAGTTTTCCAAAGCGCACAAAGAATAGGCATGTGCCGATAAAATAAGATTGCAACACCCCCCTGACCCCCCTTAAATAGGGGGGACGGATGATATTTGAGATTCCCCCTTACTAAAGGGGGTGCCCCGTAGGGGCGGGGGATGTAATGGTCAGCGAAAATTAGCGTTAAGGATAAATGAAACAACCTGAGACGATATTAATTCTAGATTTTGGTTCTCAATACACACAACTTATTGCACGCCGCGTTCGGGAAAACAAAGTTTTTAGTCTAATCCTTCCCTGTAATGTTTCAATTAAGAAAATCAAAAAGGTGAATCCCTCCGGCATTATTCTTTCCGGCGGCCCTTCAAATGTATATCAGAAGAATTCTCCCTCACCCGCAAAAGAAATTTATTCTCTCAATATTCCTATTCTGGGTATCTGTTACGGTATGCAGCTTATTGCACATGCTTCGGGAGGTAAAGTGAAGAAAACCGTGTTGCGTGAATATGGGCATGCTGAATTGGCCATTGATAAGAGAGAGGACATTTTTTATAAATTACCTAAAAAGATTAAGGTTTGGATGAGTCATGGTGATGAGGTATCGATATTACCTAAAGGGTTTCAAAAAATTGCACATACTCAGAACGCGCCTGTAGCTGCTTTAAGGAACAAGGAACGGAGAGTATTCGGGATTCAATTTCATCCTGAAGTTATTCACACACCCTTGGGAGGGAAAATAATTGCTAATTTTCTTTTTAAAGTGTGCCGGCTTTCAGCTAACTGGACGCCGCAAAATTTTATTAAAGATACAATCAAAGAAATTCGAAAGAAAGTCGGAGGCGAGAAAGTAATACTTGGTCTTTCAGGAGGAGTCGATTCTTCAGTAGCCGCCCTTCTTATTCATAAAGCTGTTGGACGCCGTCTTAGGTGTATTTTTGTTGATAATGGCGTATTGCGCCATAATGAAAGACAGAGGGTGCAGAATACTTTCAAGAAGCATTTCGGTCTAAACCTTAGGGTAGTTAATGCCGAGAAAACGTTTTTGACCAAACTCAAGGGCATCGAAGATCCTGAACGGAAAAGAAAAATAATAGGCCGTGAATTTATCAAGACATTTGAAAAAGAAGCTCATAAGATAGGAAGAGTAAAATTCTTAGCACAAGGGACTCTTTATCCTGATGTTATTGAATCGGTAAGCTTTTACGGCGGGCCTACGAGTACCATTAAGAGCCATCATAACGTGGGAGGACTTCCCAAAAAGTTAAAACTTTCGTTAATCGAACCCCTGCGCGAGTTATTCAAAGACGAAGTTCGTGAAGTCGGTCGCGCAATGGGACTTGCGGATGAACTTGTTGACCGTCAACCGTTCCCGGGACCGGGTCTCGCTGTTCGTATTATTGGAAGTTTTACAAAAAAGAGAGCGGACTTGCTGCGTGCCGCAGATACCATATTATTGGATGAAATCCGTAAAGCAGGTCTTTATAAAAAACTATGGCAAAGTTTTATGGTACTTTTGCCTATTAAAAGTGTTGGTGTTATGGGGGATGTGAGGACATACGAGCACGTTGTTGTGATACGTGCTGTTACATCTCGCGACGGAATGACTGCTGATTGGGCGCGGATTTCTCATAGTGTTTTGAATACTATCTCAAATAGAATTATTAATGAAGTAAGAGGCATTAACAGGGTTTGTTTAGATATTAGTTCCAAACCACCTGCAACGATAGAGTGGGAATAACCAAAAGTAACAAATGAATTCACATTCGAATTTTGTACACCTACATGTACATACTCAATTTAGCTTGCTTGACGGAGGATGCAAAGTAGGGGATCTTATCCAACGCTCCTGCGAATTGAAGTTTCCTGCCATTGCCATAACCGATCATGGAAATATGTTCGGTGCGATTGATTTTTATACCGAAGCAATGAAACAGGGAATAAAACCCATAATCGGCATTGAGACGTATATAGCTCCCGGTTCCCGATTTGATAAATCAACACACGGGATTAAAGAAACAGCATTTCATCTTGTTCTCCTGGCAAAAGATGAAGTGGGATATAAAAATTTAATGAAGCTTTCTTCTATAGGTTATCTTGAAGGTTTTCATTATAAGCCCCGTATCGATAAAGACATTTTACAGGAATATTCTCAAGGGTTAATAGCAATGAGTGCATGTCTTCACGGAGAAGTTTCGTATTTGGTTTTGAACAATCAACTGCAGGATGCAAACAATACCGTAGGTAAATACATTGAAATATTTGGTAAGGATAATTATTACCTTGAGGTGCAAGATCAGGGTTTAAAAGAACAGAAGATTGTAAATAAAGCATTCCTGGACATTGAGAGGCGGACAGGTGTGAAACTGGTTGCTACTAATGACGTGCATTATCTTTCTGAAAAAGATAGCATTGTTCATGAAGCACTCTTATGTATTCAGACAGGAACAACACTGCATGATCCGAATCGTATGCGTTTTGCCACGCCTAATTTTTATCTCAGATCTGCCGAAGAAATGCATGAATTGTTTCGTGATATTCCTCAAGCATTGAAAAATACTATTGAGATCGCGGAAAAATGTAATGTCGAAGTAGATTTAAATTCTACGCACTTACCTAATTTTAAATCGCCTGTGGGAAAGTCACGTGAAGCGTATTTGCGTGATTTGTCTATAACCGGGCTTGAGAAAAAAATTGATTCTGTGATACCTGAAGAATATCAGCGCCGTCTGGACTATGAATTATCAATAATCAATAAAATGGGATATGCGAGTTATTTTTTGATTATCTGGGATCTTATCCGGTTTGCAAAAGATAGTTCGATCCTTGTTGGGCCGGGGAGGGGGTCGGCAGCGGGAAGTCTGGTGTCCTATTCGTTGAATATTACTGAAGTTGATCCGTTAAAATTTGGTCTTATTTTTGAACGGTTTCTTAATCCCGATCGCGTAAGTTTACCTGATATTGATATTGACTTTTGTTATGAGCGGCGTGACGAGGTTATTAATTACGTTGCCAAAAAGTATGGCCAGTCAAATGTTGCCCAGATTATAACGTTTAATACTATGGCCGCTCGTGGTGTCATTCGTGATGTGGGCCGTGTTATGGGTATGTCATACAGTGAAGTTGATAAAATTGCCAAACTTATTCCCGAAGGTATAGGTATGACGATTAAAAAAGCACTCCTCAGTGAACCGCGGCTTAAAGAATTAGTTGATACTAATGAACAGATCTTACAGCTTATAGAAACAGCAAAGGCACTCGAAGGGCTCTCACGCCATGTCTCGATTCATGCTGCCGGTGTTGTGATTTCAGATAAACCCCTTACCGAATATGTGCCTCTTTATAAAGCAAATGATGTTATTTCTACTCAATATACTATGAAAGTCCTTGAGAAGATCGGTCTTTTGAAAATGGATTTTTTAGGTCTCAAGACATTAACGGTCATCAATGAAGCAGTAAACATAATAAAGAAGACTAACGGAATTGATATTTTTATCGATAGAATTCCTTTTGATGATGAGAAGACATATGATCTATTCTGTCATGGCGAGACGTTTGGAGTATTCCAACTTGAAAGTTCCGGCATGCGTGATATTTTACGCAAATTAAAACCAAGGCGTTTTGAGGATATCGCAGCTTTGTTAGCTTTGTATAGGCCTGGTCCATTAGGGAGTGGAATGGTAGATGATTTTATTCAAAGGAAACATGAGGGGACAATGATTTCCTATGATCATCCGTCTCTTGAACCTATTTTGAAAGAAACTCACGGCGTTATTTTATATCAGGAACAGGTTATGCAGATAGTGAGTGCTCTGGCTGGCTTTAGCCTTTCCCAAGCTGATATTCTGCGCCGTGCTATGGGTAAAAAAATTCCGGAAGTAATGGAAAGACAGAAACAGACTTTTATTGACGGGGCACTTAAAAATAATGTGAGTAAATCTGTTGCCGATAAAATATTCAACTTAATAGAATATTTTGCAGGATACGGCTTCAATAAGTCTCATTCCGTTGCATACAGTTTTATTTCCTATCAGACCGCCTATCTCAAGGCCAATTTTCCACTGGAGTTTATCACCGCGGTATTAACGGCAGAGAAAGATAATACTGATAAGATTGTCCGCTACATTGACGAAGCAAAACGATTGGGTATTACAATTTTGCCGCCTTCTGTGAATGAGAGTTTCTCAAAATTTACCTGTTCGAAACAGGATAATACTATCCGGTTCGGCCTTTCTGCAGTAAAAAATGTAGGTTCCACGGCAATTGATTCGATTATTAAAACACGAAATAGAGTCGGAAAATTTAAATCTCTTTATCAATTTACGGAAAATGTTGATTTGCGTGTGGTTAATCGTAAAGTTGTGGAAAGTCTCATAAAGAGCGGAGCATTTGATTCCTTCGATCGCAAACGTTCTCAATTAATGGCATCTGTAGATCATGTATTAGAGGTTGGCAATAAAATGCAAAAGGATAAAGCAAGCGGACAGCTTTCATTTTTTAAAGATTTTGAGCAGCAGAAAGGGTTTGAACAAGACGTTCAAAAAATTCCCAGTATCGATGAATGGCCAGAAGGGCAGCTGCTTGCATTTGAAAAAGAGGTGCTTGGTTTTTATATTTCATCTCATCCCTTGGCAAAATATGAAACAATGTTGAGGGCATATACGACTGCAAATAGTTCTACTCTGGTTAATTTTGCTGACCAAAAGGAAGTAAACGTCGGTGGTATTATTGATTCGGTTTCTGTAAAGTCTACTCGCAGGGGAGATAGAATGTGTTTTATTTCAATGCAAGATTTAGAGGGTAAGTGTGAAGTAGTTGTGTTTCCCGATGTTTTTAAAAAATTTGAGACAATTTTGAACCCTGATGTATTGGTATTTGTTAAAGGGAAAATCAATGCACGCGAAGATGAAGCAAAGATAATTGCAAATGAATTTATACCATTACATGAAGTACGCACACGTCTTACGAAAGTTTTTACTATAGACCTTTTTACTGCCGGTCTTGAGCATGTAACACTGGAGAAATTAAAGAAGATTTTATTAAAATATAGAGGTAATGTTCCTGTTTACCTGAACTTCAAAGAACCCAGCGGGAAATGCACCCAACTTATTGTGGGAGAAGACCTTAAGATTAATGTATCAGATAGTTTGTTTGATGAAATTTATGACCTTCTTGGTGAACATACAATAAAAATAACCACTTAGAAAAATTATATTTTTCCCCGCAGATAGACATTGTCTAATAAAAAGCACACAAGATATTGGGGTGCAATAAGATAAAGAAAAATTACTTGACATAATATATAAAATTTGTTATTTTCTTTAGGTGTAATAAGTTATGTAAATTTATTTACATGAATAAGGAGGTGAAATACAATGACCAAAAAAGACATTGTTATGAAAGTTGCTGGTGACACTAACTTAACGCAGATTGATGTTAAGAAAATTGTTCAGAAGACACTTGATGCGATCGTTGACAGTTTAGAACGAGGTGAGACAGTTGAATTAAGAAACTTTGGTGTTTTTAAAGTTAAGCAAAGACGCGGACGTATCGGGAGAAATCCTCGTACAGGTGACGAAGTTCCTGTCCCAGAAAAAAAAGTTGTTGTATTTAAGCCCGGTTTAATTTTAAAGCATAAAGTAAAATAATTTATTCGGCAAGTAAAAGTTTTTTTACAATAATATTATTATTGTAGAGACGAACTTTATTTATAGGTTCTAGGCCTCATATAGAAAAAACCTATGGGGTTATTATACTGGTAGAGAAAGCACCAACTTAGTTGGTGATAAGATACATAATTGCTGATTTATTGTAATATCGGCAAAACCCCGTTAGAGAGAAATCTTTAACGGGGTTTATTCTTTTTGGTTAAGTTAATACTAAATACCCCTTAGGTCCTTCGATTTTTATCGATTGCTGCGGACCTGAGCTAAAAAAAATTTACCGTGGGAAACCCAAGACAATTAAAACTTTTTTATGTACATCCTGATGACATTAATAAAAATGAGCTTTTTCTAATAGGCAGTGAAGCTCATCATGCTCTGGATGTTATGCGGCTTAAAGTTGGCAGTACTTGTGAGGTTTTTGACGGAAGGGGAATGAGCTATACGGTCAAGCTGTCCGCCAGATGTGGCAGAGGGAGGGTTAAGGCGGTAATTATTCGAAGCCGGAAGGAGGCTTCGTTGCCAGCCTTTTCCATAACACTCGCACAGGCAGTTCCACGCAAAGGAAAGTTTGATTTTATCATCGAGAAAGCCACTGAACTCGGGGTAAGGACTATAATACCGATGCTTACGGTCAGGACCGTTGGAAAAGTTCCGAGAGAGAAAAAGGAAAAGGCGATCAAGCGTTGGCAGAACATTATTATCCAGGCTGCAAAACAATCGAGGCAGTTTGTATTGCCTGATGTTAAATTGCCTAAGCCATTTAATGAGGTTATGGATAATTGTCTTAACTATGACTTTACATTAATTCCTTCTCCTCGTGAGATCATATCGCGCAAAGAAATACTTTCAAGGATTGATAAAACTTACAGGCGTAAGAAGCGGGTAAGTATCGCTCTCGTCATCGGGCCTGAAGGAGGTTTTACTCCCGAAGAACTTTCATACGCAAAGAAGAATAACGCAATTTCGTTTTCATTGGGTAAAAATATTTTAAAAACAGATACAGCAGTGATTGCCTCTGTAGGCATGTTACAGAGTCTGCTGTAAAAAAATTACGATATCGAATTTTTTCAATTATTTTTAGAAAGGTTTATCGAAAGCAGAAATGACTAAAACCGTATACTTTAAAACACTCGGCTGTAAAGTAAATCAATATGAGACTCAACTCATGCGCGAGCTTCTCATTAAGAGCGGTTTTAGGGAAACTGAAAGACCGGCCTCAGCCGGTTATGTTATTGTAAATTCATGTACGGTCACCCGTCATAGTGACAGGAAGACAATGTATTATCTGCGCCGCTTTAAGAAAGCAAACCCGGAGGCAAAGATTATTGTTGCCGGCTGTATTACAGAAGATGAGAATAACCTCCCATTACTTTCAAGAAGTGCTGATATTATTATCTCCAACCGGGAAAAAGCGGATATTGTTCGGAAAATAACTAAAGGTCTTGATAAGACTGGAATGGTTTCTGATTCTCAAACAGTGGAAGGAGAGGCGGAAGATAATTTTTCCATTTCGTCATTCAAGGGGCATTCCCGCGCGTTCATAAAGGTTCAGGACGGCTGTAACATGAATTGTTCATACTGTAAGGTCCGAATTGTAAGGGGAAAGTCCCGGAGTCGTCCGATAGAAGATATATGTAAAGAAATCGAAGACTTAGTTAGTAACGGATATAAAGAAATAGTTTTAACAGGAATACAACTCGGAGCATACGGCAGGGATTTAACCGGGAAATCAGAAATCGTTCTGTTGCTTGAGAAGATTTCTGAAATTTCTGGACTCACCAGAATGAGACTCAGCTCTATCGAACCGTTTGATGTATCAGATGAGCTTATTGAATATATGGCCGGAAATTATAAGATATGTCCTCACCTTCATATTCCTCTTCAGAGCGGTGATGATTCTATACTTAAGAGTATGCGGCGTGGTTATACATCTAATCAATTCAAAGAATTAATAAGCAGGATAAAAGGGAAAATTCCTTGTTTTGGCTTAACAACTGATGTGATTGTCGGATTTCCAGGTGAGGATGAAGATGCATTTCTGAATACTATTAATGTTTTAAGGGAAACAAAGCCGCATAAAATACATTTTTTCCCGTTTAGCCCCCGCCCTGGAACGGATGCCTCCTTATTTAGCGGACGTGTTTCTCATCAGGAAATAAAAAGGCGGGAGAATATTCTTAAGAGTTTAAATAAAGAACTTTTCTTAAGCAGTTCTCAGTTTTTGAGAGAGACGGTGCAGCCCGTTTTGTTAGAAACTTATGCCGCATACAATTCTACTATTATAGGAAGATTGCCTGATTATCGTAAGGTTTTCATAGAGGCAGATTCTTCCCTTATTAATTCCATAGTTCAGGTGTTAATTGTAGGTTGTGGTGATGAATATTTGAGGGGAAGGCTTGCACATCAGTTTGATAAAAATGTTCTTAGTGCGTAAGTGTTTGTATATCATAATCTTAAAGAAAATAATCTATTATTATTAATATAAAACATAATTAGACTTAACTGGAGTGGTAATTGACAAAGGAGGAGCGGTATGTTATTATTACGTCTTTTTGAGGCCATTAAAATGGATATTGCTTTATCTCAATTGGGTTGGATTGATTTGGTCGTGGTAATCCTGCTTATATTAGGTGCCATTATTGGTTTTACCCGTGGCTTAAAACATCAATTCCCACTTTTAATTTCTTTAGTTGCAACAGCTGTTGTTCCTATACATTATTATGATAGGATTAGTCAGCTTGTTACGCAGCATTCATCGATCTCACCGGTCGTATCACAGATGGCTTCATTCTTTCTGTTGGCAATTTGTACCAACCTGGTTGTTAAATTTATACTCACTTTATGTGCAAAATTAGGAAATATTGACTTTATCTATTCTGTAGAACGAATAGGGGGCAGCTTAATCGGTATATGCCGTTACATCCTTTTGTTCTCTCTCATATCGTTTTTTATTAATATTCTAACGTTGCCTGTGATTAATGAGTTGTATTCTACAAGATCATTAAGTGGCCATATGATAATGAATTTAAGTCCCAAGGTTCATGATTATTCGGTTTCTGTTATAAAAGGCTTAATAAAAGAGATTCGCTCTTCAGATACGTAAGATGGCATGAGTAAATTAAAACGTGATTTTTATAGACGTAATACACGCGTGGTTGCGATTGAATTACTTGGTAAAGTACTCGTAGTACGTAATTCAAAGCATACGATGCGCGCAAAGATTGTAGAAACAGAAGCATATTTTGGCGATAAAGATCCCGCAAGTCATGCGTACCGTGGCGTTACACCGCGAAATCGGGTTATGTTCGGTCCGCCCGGTTTTTCGTATGTATATTTTGTTTACGGGAATCATTATTGTTTTAATGTCGTTACAGAAGAAGACGGCACGGCCGGTGCGGTTTTAATTAGAGCGGTTGAGCCGCTTAAGGGGATTCGGGAGATGATGAAGCGACGAGGTGTTAAGAAGCTTCATCATGCAACAAACGGCCCGGGTAAACTAACCCAGGCATTAGGTATCTCAAGGAGACATTCGGGTATTGATCTTAGGGGTAACAATATATTTGTTACCAATGACCAATCATTGTCTAAGAAGAATCTCATTATAGGGGTAAGTCCCCGCATTGGCGTGGGCGGAGGACGGGATAAACTTTACAGATTTTATATTAAGGATAGTAAGTTTGTCTCGAAATTTAAAATTTGAGGCAGATAATTTTAAGAATAATCTTACGTTTACGTAGTTGAAAGTAAAGGAGGGAAGTTTTGAAACTTAAAAAATTTTACGAATCGATTATCAGTGAAGGTATTAAAAGCGACCCGCGCGGAGTATCTGGGGTCAAGGCGCTTTTAGCAGAAGAAAAAAAGAAATATGAAAAGTTAGAAAAAGAGAAAAAAGAGACATTTGACCGTGACCGTTTATTTAATCCTTATGCTGACAGCCGTGTTCTTTTCGGGACACCGGAGACTGAGGTTAAAAGTATTGCAGTGGGTATTGATATTGAAGTCGGCGAAATGGTTTTGATTGATAGACTGCGCGAACGCGGCGAGAAGATAAGCTGTGCCGTCTCACACCATCCAGCAGGCCATGCCTTGGCTAATTTTTACGAAGTGATGTCTCTACATGCTGGACTTTTCAGCAAGAGCGGCATTCCTGTTGCTGTTGCAGAGAGCCTGACAAAGGAGAAGATGGGTGAAGTCGGAAGAAGCATATCCAGCTTAAATCACATGCAGGTAGTTGATGCTGCCAAATTGCTTGATATTCCCCTGATGTGTGTGCATACACCTGCGGATAATCATGTTTCCGTGTTTTTACAGAAGATGTTTGATACTAAGAAGCCGAAGAAGTTGAAAAATTTATTGGATATTTTAAATGGACTGGAAGAATATAAGCAGGCACGGAGTATAAATGCGGGACCCACTATTCTTAACGGAGGTCCGGAAAGTTATGCGGGCAAAATTTTTGTTGATATGACTGGCGGCACTCAGCCTTCCAAGGAGATTTTTTCTCGCCTTGCACAGCAGGGCATTAGTACTGTGGTAGGTATGCATTATAGTGAATCTCATTTTAAAAAGGCAAAAGAAGAGCGCGTCAATATTGTTATTGCCGGGCATATCTCTTCTGATAATCTGGGATTGAACTTGATCTTAGATAAGGTGACGAGGAAAGAGAAAATTAATGTAATTGAGTTAAGCGGATTCAGGCGGGTGAAGAGGAAATAAAATTGGTTTTGTTAGTAGGGGCGGGGTGACCCCGCCCCTACTACTGATATTAGTTAAACAAGACGGTTAACACATGAGTATTGATGACAGAGTTATTGATGAGGTAAGCCGTGCCACGGATATTGTTCAGGTTATAGCCGGTTATATACCTATCAAAAAGGCTGGGGCTAATTATAAAGCGTTGTGTCCTTTTCATAGGGAGAAGACCCCTTCATTTATGATAAGCCCGCAAAAGCAGATCTATCATTGTTTTGGCTGCGGGGCCGGAGGGAATGTGTTCAGCTTTGTTATGAAATACGAAAATATGACCTTCCCCGAAACGCTCAGACATCTGGCGCAAAAGGCAGGCATACGGATTCCTGAAGAGAGAAAATTTTCCAAAGAGAAGGTTTCAAAAAAAAGGGTAGTATCGGAAATTTACAGTGCGGCATGTGAATATTACCGCACCAATTACGTCAATGATATCAAGGGAAAGCCTGCACGGGATTATTTTGAGGCAAAAAGGGGTTTTAGCCGGCAGGTATGCTCTTTTTTTAAAATAGGATACGCGTCCTTTGACAGTCGTGGGCTCCTGAATTATTTGCGAAAGAAAGGGTTTCAGGAGGACATAATACGCCGCTCGGGTCTTGTAATAAGCCCGGCTTCCGGACAGCCCTATGATTTTTTCAGGGGAAAAGTAATTTTTCCTATTTTTAATATCAAGGACAAAATTATTGCTTTCGGCGGCCGTACATTAGGCAAGGAAGAACCGAAATATATAAATTCGCCTGAGACCGAATATTTTCGCAAGAGGTATGAATTATACGGCCTGAATTTTGCACGCCGTGAAATCCACCAGTCGGCACGTACTGTGATTATTGTAGAAGGATACGTTGACGTAATGAGTCTTTTTCAGTACGGCATTAAAAACGTTGTCGCACCGCTGGGAACTGCGCTTACAAGCGAACATGTGCGCCTTGTGAAACGTTACGCGGACAGGGCCCTAATGATTTTTGATAGTGACACAGCCGGTATCAATGCTTCATTAAGAAGCCTGGATATTTTCCTAGAAGAATCTTTCAGCGCAGAAATCATCACGTTGCCTCGGGGATATGATCCGGACAGTTTTATCCGCGAGAAAGGGCGCGATGAATTTATTCAGATGTTTGATAAGGCAGAAGATGTATTTGATTTTAAGCTCAATATACTTTTAAAAAAGTACGATACTTCTGATTCACACGGACTGGTGCAGCTTACGAACGAAATGATCGATACCCTGCGGTTGGTTAAAAATACTATTTTACTCGACCGGTATATTAAAAAACTTTCTACCCGTTTGGGAATTCATGAGACATCGGTACGGCGTGAACTTAACAAAAGCATGAAGCGCTCCCATCAGCAAGGCAGAGCCGGTGAGGTTGGCGGGGCTTCAGGCCAACATAAGGATCCTTATCGTTATCATAAAGAAGAGCTTAATTTATTACACATAATTATCAGTGAACCCGTGCTTCTTGAGACAGCCTTCAGCCTTATTAATGCTGATGAGTTTGAACGCAATGATGCCAGGGAAATTTTTCTTTTAATTAAGCATTTATTCAATAACGGTCAAAGGGATCTCAATTTTAATATGCTGGCAAACCGTATAGAGAACGAGGAGACAAAAGCTGCATTAAGCGTACTCCCGTTTTTAATTATCGATGAGGAGACTAAAGAAGAGGCCCTGAGCAACAGGATTCGCGAGATAAAGTTAAAAAAATATGACAAACAGCTTAAAGAAATTCACGGAAAGATACGGGAAGCGGAATCAAAACATGATGACAGGCGCTGTCTCGAACTGCAGTACATGCAAATGACAATTCAAAGAGAAAAACAAACACTTAAAAACAAAGGTAGTATGGTTTTACCATGAAGAAAAAGTCAAAAAGAAAAAAAAGAAGGAAAAAGGTAAGAGGCAGGAAGAAGGCCAAACATAGACTGATAAAAAGAGGCAAAAAGGGGAAGAGGATGAGAAAACATAAACCTCGCAAGCCTCGAAGAAAAACCGGCCGTAAAAAAATAAGACGGAAGAAGAGAAGGACTGTGCGCAAAAGAGAGAAAGTGCGCAGAAAACCAAAAGTGAAGGCCGTAAGTCGTGTAGGGCGTCCGCCGGTTCTAAAACCTGCAGAGATTAAACCAAAGATTATTTCTGCACAAGCTACGAAAACCGTAACAAAGATATCTGTCAGAAGCTTTAATGAGATAGTTAATCGTCTGCTTAGACTGGGAGAAAGAAATAAATTTATTACTTATGAACAGCTCAATGACATCCTGCCAATGGAAGTGCTTAAGTCTGAGAAATTGAAAGAAGTTATTATTATCCTGGAGGAGAAAAAGGTAGAAGTAACTTCATCTGAAAACACACAGCGTCTCGTACTGCTTGAGCAGGAGATGAACGCCAGACGGCGCAGGGATTTGATGCTATCCGGAAAGAAGGACGGCATTGAAGACTATACCGTGGGTGTGAAGATGGACGACCCTGTGAGAACCTATCTACGTCAGATGGGACAGATTCCTCTTCTTACCCGGGAGCAGGAAATTGAAATAGCAAAGAAAATCGAAGATGCGGAAAACCGCCTTCGTATGACAACATATGAAGTAAAAGCTGCAAGGGATGAAGTATTAAATGTTGCCAATCAGATTATTAACGACGAGATAAGCCTTGAGTCGACAATTGATGAAGATTTTGAACAGAAAGCCCTGACTAAAAGGAAACTAAAAGCTCTTACCCGCCGCCTCAGAGCCAGCCGCAAAGATGCCAACATAGTTGATCTTTTAATGGCATTTTACCTGGGAATGGACATTGTTGAGAAAATAATTTTCAATCTAAAATCGAAATACAAGGAATTAAGACGCCTCTCCGAAGAGCTCGTATTGCTTAAGAAAGACCGGAGAAAGAAGAAAACCAAAGAACAAAAAGAAAAAATGCGGAATATGCGTCATAGAATCCGCAGGTTAAAGACCGAACTTGTTGATTCTCCGGATAAGGTGATGGAGCATCTTAAAGTAGTTGTAAAACGTGAGCGTGAGCTTTCCCGTGCAAAGAAGTCTCTTGTTGCCGCAAATTTAAGACTCGTAGTCAGTATCGCAAAGAAATATACAAACAGGGGGCTTTCTTTCCTTGATTTAATTCAGGAGGGAAACATAGGCCTTATGAAAGCCGTGGATAAATTCGAATACAAGCGCGGGTATAAGTTTTCGACTTATGCAACCTGGTGGATCCGTCAGGCGATTACGCGTTCTATTGCCGATCAGGCACGTACCATACGTATACCTGTGCATATGATTGAAACAATAAATAAATTTTATCGCGCATCGCGTCATATTGTACAGGAAACGGGCCGTGAGCCTACCCCTGAAGAAGTCGCCCGGGTTATGCGTATGCCACTTGATAAAGTAAAAGGTATACTTAAAATTGCACAGGAACCCATTTCTCTGCAGACTCCTATCGGTGATGACGGTGACACCAATTTCGGCGATTTTATAGAAGATAAAAGCGCAGTTTCCCCTGCCAATGCTACGGCATATTCACTTCTTAAAGAACAGATGGATGATGTCCTGGATACTCTGACGGAACGTGAGGAACGGGTGCTCAGGCTTCGTTTCGGTATAGGAGACGGATATCCTCGTACACTTGAAGAGGTGGGCACTATTTTTAATGTAACGCGTGAACGTGTCCGTCAAATAGAAGCAAAAGCACTAAGGAAGTTGCGTCATCCGACCCGGTCCCGCAAATTAAAAAGTTTTCTTGATTTACGTTTGCAGTAAGGTGTCTTAGAATATTGTAATTGGACATCATTAGTTAGTTGAGTTGATTTACTGATGAGGATATTGAATCCCTGGGCCGCAATTAATTAATCAGTCAGTGAAGCTCTACTTTTTAAACTTTAATCGATGAATAGAATATACAAACTTCTTAAGTCCTTAATCCCGCCTTTAGTAAGCACACTTTTCCTTTTTATAATTGTTGAAATAATAATGAGACTTGCCCTTGGAGCGCCGGAAGGATTCTTTTCATTCTTACAGGATGCCCCCAGAGGAGGAATGTATCCTCGGGAAGTAACAATTGTTAATAAATGGGGTATGATACCATACGTCGTCAAAACAAATCAGCTCGGATTAAGGGGTGATGAGCTTAGTGAGAATGATTTAAAATTAAAGAAAATTGTTGCCATAGGAGATTCCTTTACTGACGGTTTTTATGTGGATAATGATGCGACCTATACTCACTATCTTCAGGAGGAAATCGATGAGAGGCTCGGCCGTAAATATATCGTACTCAATGCAGCACGGGGCGGGGGGTCCATAGACAAAGAATTTTCTATTTTAAAAAGAGTCGCACTTCCACTTAAGCCGGATATTATTTTATTCCAATTTTGTACTAACGACATTAAAGATATTGCCGGCAGAAGTCTTGAGCGGTTAGTGAAAAAGGGGAAGACAGGTTTTCACAGACAGGATATGCACTTTAAGCGTTATCTTACTACCTGGTTTATTACAAGGACTGCTATTGGTGAGGTGATTTATAAAGCATACTGGAATCGTTTTGTTCATCCCAACCCGCCGACGCCTGTATTTGATAGGACGCGGTATGTTATTGAAGGGGGAGATAATACCTGGGAGAACGTCGCTTTATTTAATAGAAAAAACCGCAATTCGGACGGCATTGTTTTACGTGAGCCGTTTACTGCCGAAGCCGGGCGTGCGATTGATATTTATTGCGAGCTTTTTTCTTTATTTGCTGATGAGTGTAAAGAACATAACGTGAGTCTTATTTTTGTTTATATGCCTAATTACTCGCAAATTTATGATGAATCAACAAGCATGAAGATACGTGATGTTTTGTACGATAAGTGTAAAGAGTTGAGAGTCAAGTTCCTTGACCTGACCCCGCATTTTAGACGCGAGGCTAAAGGGAAGGTATTACATTTAGTGCCACTTGATTTTCATCTCAATCCTGAGGGTAACAGAGTCATGGCTCAGGGAATTTATGAGTTCTTCGCAGAAAATGATTTGCTTTAACCTGTTAAATATTAAAAAAGGGGGATTATATGCTAACTCGTGTTAAAACTATTTTTATTCCGGTTTTAATATTTATGATTTCCATTTTTATGGTAACTAGTGAGGAATGCGAGGCCTCTGGTGGAACAATAGATGATCTTGTTAATCACTTCCGCTCATCAGGGCTCTCGGTTGATGAGAATGTTCCGTCGCCCGCATACATGGAGAGGGGCCGTGCGAAAGTATTGGAAAGAGAAAAAGGAGATAAGCGTTATGCGGATCACAGAGCTAAATTAAGGGAAATCATGGCTAAGAGAAGAAAAGACAGCACTCTGTCTAAGCCAAGAAAGCCTAAGGGAGCAGATAAATTCCCCGTCGAGACAAAGGACATCATCCTTGAAGGTGTAAAACTTTCAATCGAACAATATTCTGAGGCTTCTCGAGCCCGGGCAGGTTTCGAAAGAATGGTGAATGCTCAAGAAATTCAGGCTGAAGGTGCGAGGAAATCAGGTCATCCTTATTTTAAAGTCACTTATTTCCACAGTGGTCAGTTTGTTTTAAAAATTCTTCATTATGAAGTTAAAGAATCATATGAAGGAAGCCCTTTAGAAAAGGGAGAAATTAACATAGATCCTGGAAAGTTATCAAGAATTAAAGCAGCTTTTGAGAGTTTCAAATCCTGAATTGAATTTTAATGACCACTCGGTGATATCTAAAAAAACAAAAGAAAAAAGTAAGAATCTATTGCATAATTTTAAATTTATGCGGAATTATTTTTTACGTGGGTTTAAAAAGATTGTATATTATATCGGCCTGGTTTGTTTTGTTATCCTCATGGGCCGCAGTATATTTTTATATGCTTTATTCACTGAAGGTATGCATCTTCAAGATGACATGCATCAGGAATATCTTAATGCCGGCATTATTAGAAACAGCATTCTTGAATACAAACGCATTCCATTATGGACACCTCACGTGGGAGGCGGATATCCTTTATATGCATATCCCCGTGACGGCTCACTGCTCATACCGTTTGTAATCTCACCTTTAGTATTTGGCGAAGTCCAGGGCACCAAACTTAATGTAGCAATTATTTATTTAATAGGCGTAATGGGTATGTTTCTCTATGCGAGATATACTTATAAGAGAGAATATTTTAGTATAGCCTTGCTCACAATTCTTTATGCTGCATCACCTTTTTATATAAGCAATTTGGTAGGAGGTAATTATACTTATCTTTTGACCTTTATGTTTCCTCTCATAGCATTTTTTTATAAGAAGGGAAGGAAGAAGCCTGTATACTTATTTATTGCGGCTTTATGTTCAACTGTTATTGCTATTTTTAGTAAGTTTTGCATTATTTATGTGATGGTTATTTTATTGTTTTTTTCCATTTGTGATTTTGTCGCTATTCGAAGAAGTAGAAGGAACCGCGGGAATAAAAAAGTAATATATACCCCTTTTTTTTCCTTTGCCGTCTTTGTTATCATGACCTCTTTGTTTTCACTATTTAAGCTCATTCCGGCTTATTATCTTGTGGAAAGAAGCGAGTATTTTGATATTTCCGTTAAACATTTTTTTTGGTTTAAGTTCAGATATTTTCAACATGTATTATATTTCCTCGGCTGTATTTCAGTTAAGCATATTTATGATTATTTCGTCAGAATTATTGCAAAAGGTGGGAGCGTAGTGAGACCTGGTGTATTATTAATTGTACAGATTATGCTGATTGCCGTCCCGTATGTTATATCAAAACCACATGTACCTTGTGAATTTATGAGCGTTGAGGAGCAGGAGAAGAAAGAGAATTTTTATCAAATAAGAGGGCGCATATTGTCTCCTACTGATCAGGATATGAGATGGAACACACTGCGGACAACAAATAGTTTGGCATATTTTAATTTCCTGCGAAATATAGGAACCATTGACTGGGATGCTTCGAGAGCTATACTCCCAACAGCAGTACAACCCCGTTATTTTGTATATTACAAAGATAATGAAAGTTTGTCATACTATTCCATTGCTCAGGATGATGTTTTGCGTGAGAATCCCTTATATAAAGGGGAAGCCTATTTTGTAGAGGGTGAAGGTAAGGTTGAGAAGACCGTTATGGAACCGAACAGGTGTAAAGTTTTTGTAAGTGGCAGTGGGCCGTGTATTATTGCTGTTAACCAGAATTACGACCCGAATTGGATGAGTTCACGCGGCAAGGTAAAAAGAATAAGTTCATTATTAGGCGTAGAAGTTAGGCTCGATGGCCGGGAGGAGATTGTGTTTTCGTATCATCCTAAATTATTTTATTATTTGCTTGTAATTTCTATACTATCGATTATTTATTGGGGATATCTATTAAACTATCACAGGAAATTTATTGCTTTTATTACCTATTAAATTAATATAGAGGTCGGTACAATAGTAGCTTATATTTAAAAAGGAGAAAGTTATGTTTGAAACTTATGTAATAAAACAGCAGAAAGAATGGGGTGAGATTCTTACGAATTTTGAGATGAAGAATAGATATATAGTTTGTGATGAATCTGGTGCCGAAGTATTTTATGCTGGCGAGGAAGGAGGCTCTTTCCTGGCCCGAATGTTTTTACGCTCACTTCGCCCCTTTACCATGCGCATAACGCATCCTAACGGGGAGGTTGTGCTTGTCTTCAAAAGGAGTTTTCGTTTTATGTTTCATCACATGGAGATTCTCTCGGCTTCGTTTGAGAAAATAGGCTCAATAGACTGGAGGTTTTCGATTCTAACCAGGAAATATGATATTCTGGATTCTTCCGGAAGTGTATGCATGAATATAGAAGGGCCACTCTTTCACCCCTGGACATTTCATATTAAAAAGCAGGGCCAGGAGGTAGGCAAGATTTTGAAAAAATGGAGCGGCTTGGGTAAAGAGATGTTCACTGACGCTGATACTTTCGCCCTTTCTTTAGAGGCGAACCTTGAGGCTAATGAAAAAAGCCTTCTTTTGGGAGCAGTCTTCCTCATAGATTTCGTTCATTTTGAAGATAACGTGAGGAGGAATTAATGGCTAGATTGATAAAGACTATAGGTGGCATAGGATTTTTAGTATTTATTTCAGGTTTCCTGCGATTAGTATATCAGACAATTAAATTGCTCGTGAGCGGTAGATGGGATAGTCTGACTATTTTGGAATTTATTGGAATATACTTTTCAAATACTAATTTTTATAAATGGTTAATCAATAAAGACCCGTGGACATGTTTTAAGGTAATTATTTAGCCGATTGAGCAGGAGTTAGAATAATACTGTTTTTTGAGG
>CAZLCT010000019.1:0-29188 GCA_964558015.1 uncultured bacterium
TACCTCAAAAAACAGTATTATTCTAACTCCTGCTCAATCGGCTAAATAATTACTAATCGTCGTTCATTTAATATCTGTTGACAAGATGGTTATAAAATGTTAGACTCTTCTAACATTTTAAGACAAGTAAAAGAAAATAAGATATCTAAGGGCTTATCATGAGAAAAAAGAAAAAAGTTACTGAAAGTATGGAAGACTATTTAGAGGCAATAGCAGAGCTGCAGAAGAAAAATACAATTGCACGAGTCAGTGATATCGGACGCATGATGAATGTGAAAACTTCAAGCGTAACTTCTGCTTTAATGACACTTTCGCGTGCAGGACTTGTAGTTCATGAACGGTATGGCTATGTTGAGTTAACTCCAGAGGGGAAACGTTTGGCGCGTGACATTCAAAGACGGCATGACCTTCTTCTTGCTTTTCTCACTAAGATTTTAAATATTGATCACGATATAGCCACTGTTGATGCTTGTAAAATTGAACATTCAATAAGTCCTGAAACTTTTAAAAAATTAACATTGTTCATTGAATTTGTTGAAAAAAATCCTTTAAATGAAAGGCCGGCCTGGTTAAAGAGTTTTGATTATTTTGTTAAGACTGGCAAAAGACGAATATGCAGAGCTTCACAGAGGCGGCGCCGTATTATAAAATAAATTTTGAGTGTTAAAATATTAACTTAAAAAAGGATAATGTTATGAATTATGAAAACTCTCCTGCAATATCTGGAGAATATAAGAATTTATTATGCGATGTATTGAATGAGAGAGGGATTAGTGATAAAAGAATTTGCAATGAGGCAATTGATGCTTTTTCTAAAACAGAAAAACACTTAACTGTTGATGATTTTTCTTTTTTACTTCAAGAAAAGGGTATTAATATTGATAAAGAATATATTTCTTTAGTGCTTTCTACTTTTTCTGAGTATGGATTTGCCAGGGAGCTTCAGTTTGAAGGAGAGGATTTTAAAAGATATGAACATTTGCATCCACATACACATCATGATCATTTTATTTGTATTAAGTGTAAAAAAATTATTGAGTTTAGCGACAGACAATTAGAAAGGATCCAGGATGCACTCATGTTTCAAAGAAGATTCAAGCCCCTTTTTCACAAACTGGAAGTTTATGGTATATGTGATACATGCAGAGCTGTTTCAAGAAAAGCAATTCCTATCGCATTTACTAAAGAAGATAAATTAGTTACATTGCATAAAATTGAAGGTGGATTAGATTTAAAAAGGAGATTGGCAGCATTAGGGTTTATTGAAGGTGAAGATATACACGTCATTAAAAATTCGAATTTTGGGCCTATTGTTTTAGAAATTAAAGGAGCGCGTTTTGCTATTGGGCGCGGAGAGTCTCAAAAAATTTTAGTCTATGAAAATTAACGGCAAATTTGAATTTATTAATTACACCTCAGTGCGGTAATCAATTAATTTTATATATTAAAATAGTATAATTTTTCCACTAATAAAAGAAAAGAGAGTAAAAAATGTCTTTATCTTTAGGAGAATTAAATGTGAATGATTCTGGTAGGATAATAGGACTTTCAGACACAAACAAAGCTTATCGTCATAAGTTACTTTCAATGGGACTAACAAGAGGAACTGAATTTAGTATAACTAGAATAGCGCCGTTAGGGGACCCCATAGAGATTAAGATTAAAGATTATAATTTAAGTCTGCGTAAAGAAGAAGCTAATGCTGTTTTAGTGGAGAAAATTTAAAAAATTAAATTTTGTAAATTATTTATATAATTAAGGTTACAACATGAAAAAAAGAGCTACCATAGGAATAGTTGGAAATCCGAATAGTGGAAAAACATGTTTATTTAATGCAATAACAGGAGGAAAGGCTAGAGTGGGAAACTGGCCTGGAGTAACTGTTGAACGTAAGATTGGTACTTTCAATCATTTGGGTGAGCAGATAGAAGTTGTAGATTTACCCGGTATTTATTCATTATCAACAGCTTCGCTGGATGAGCAAATTGCCAGAGATTATATATTAAAAGAAAGACCTGATTTGGTCATAAATATTTTAGATGCGTCGAATTTAGAGAGAAACTTATATTTAACTGTCCAACTTATTGAGATGAAAACCCCACTTATTGTTGTTTTAAATATGATGGATTTAGTAAAGCAAAAGAATCTTAAAATTAAGGTTCAAGATTTATCGCGTATGCTTGATTGCCCTATTGTATGTACAGTTGCTCATAAGAGGAACGGAATTGAAGAGCTAAAAGATTGTATTAATAATGCATTAGATAATAGGCATATTTCTTCTGCCAGCATCTATTTCCCTGATGAAGTTGAGGAGGCAGTAAAAAATGTTGCATCAGTTATTAAGATTAAAGAAAACAGAGAAATCCGTGATGAACGGTGGACAGCCATTAAATTATTAGAAGGAGATATTGATTTCGAAGGGATAAATAACTCTGTTGGTATTGAAGGAATAATAGCTTCATCAAAACAAAAGGTTCATGAAATTTTAGGAGAGGATACAGATATTATCATTGCTGAGAGTAGGTATGGATTTATTAATTCCGTTTGTAAAAAAGTTATAGATAAAACAAACATTCTACGTAAAAACGCATCTGATTTTATTGACAAAATAGTATTAAACCGTATTTTGGGAATTCCTATATTTTTAATTTCAATGTATTTAACATTTTGGATAACAATTAATTTTGGAGGATGTTTTATTGATTTTTTTGATGTTTTTTTTGGGACCATATTTGTTGACGGATTCGGCAGTGCGCTTGATAAAATTGGAGTACCTGTTTTTTTAAAAAGTTTGTTAGCCGGAGGGATTGGAGGAGGGATTCAAACTATTTCGACATTTATTCCGCCAATATTTTTTATTTTTTTATGCCTGGCCGTATTAGAAGATTCTGGGTATATGGCACGTGCGGCTTTTGTTATGGATAGGGCAATGAGAGCTGTGGGGCTTCCCGGTAAAGCTTTTGTTCCTATGCTTGTAGGTTTTGGTTGTAATGTACCTGCAATTATGGCTACCAGGACGCTTGAACACGAGAGGGATAGGATATTAACAGTTATGATAAATCCTTTTATGTCTTGTGGAGCACGAGTACCTGTATATGCTTTATTTGCTGCGGCTTTTTTTCCGAATGCAGGAGGAACTATTGTTTTTGCTCTTTATATGATAGGAATTGCCTTAGCTATCATAACGGCCTTTATACTAAAAGGTACTATATTAAAAGGGGAAACATCTACCTTTATTATGGAATTACCGCCGTATCATATTCCAACATTTAAAGGGATTCTAATTCATACATGGGAGAGGCTTAAGACTTTTATATTAAGAGCTGGAAAAGTAATTTTGGCTGTAATTGTCATATTAAGTTTTTTGAATTCCATAGGTACTGATGGATCTTTTGGTAATCAAGATGGTGAGAATTCAGTTTTAAGTAAAATAGGGAAGATGATTGTTCCAGTCCTAAAACCAATGGGTATGAGGGAAGATAACTGGCCTGCTGCAGTTGGTATTTTTACCGGTATATTTGCAAAAGAAGCAGTTATTGGAACCCTTGATTCTCTTTATTCACAAATTGATATAAAAGAAAAAAAAGGAACTGAACCAGACAAGTTTAACTTTTTTGAAGGTATGAAAGAATCGTTTGCTACTATTCCTGAAAACTTATCTGGATTGTCACTTCCTTTTTCATTAACTGGCTTGATTGGCTCTGATGTTGACTCTGCTATTGAAGATTTGGAAGTTGAGGAAGCTACTTATTCTTCTTTAGTGAAACGTTTTGATGGAAAAGCAGGAGCGTTTGCATATCTTTTAATGATTCTTTTGTATATGCCTTGCGTTGCAGCAATTGCGGCTGTATATAGGGAATTGAGTTTAGGATGGACAATCTTTAGTGCTGCATATCTATCTGGCTTAGCGTGGCTGCTTTCGACTCTTTTTTATCAAGTTATGAGATTTAATCAACACCCTGGTATATCAGCGGTATGGATTATATTTTGCATTCTTATATTTTCGATATTTGTAGCTGCGCTTAAAAGAAGGGGAAACGTATTGTTAAGATAGGTATTTCAGAACAAGGATTACTATGTTAACAGAAATTAGAGATTTAATTGTAGAACGAAAAATCATTTCATTATATAATTTATCTTTATATTTTAATGTAGATGAGCGTGCTATGGAAAAGATGGTTGATTTATGGATAAAGAAAGGTAAGATTAAGAAAACAGAAACAGAAGAGTCGTCTTTTTCGAACAAATGTAAGGGGTGCACAAATAAAACATGTTATTCAAAGATGGTTTTTTACGAACCAAATTAAATGACATGCTGTAAATTTTAAAGTATTTTTTAATTTAAAATTTTAATAAACTATTTTAAGAGTTTAGTTTTTCAAGGAGGTGATAATAAAAATTTATTGAAATCGAACTTATAATATTAAGAAAAACGGTTTAAAAAAGTTTAATGCCAACCATACATGATTGTTGGCAAAAATCAGTTTAACAAAGTTTTACTGACTGGACGACCAGAAGTAATCCGTAGCCAAGGGAGAAATGATGAAGACGATATTTCAAAACGGAATGCTTTTGGTCTTTTTTTTAACATTGTTTGTTATGCAAAATAGTCTCACTTTTGCTGACGTTGGAATGGATAATGAAATAGCTAAACGCATTAAAGATTTAGAAAAAATGGTTAAAAATATGGAATTAATCCACAAAAAAGAGATGAGTAACCTGGTGGATCGTTTAGAAGATTTACAGCAAGAGAATAGAGATTTAAGAAAATTAATGACAAATAAAGAACAAGAGCAAAAGGAATTCATTGTGCACTGTGAGAGTGCTCTCAGAGATGCTACGGTTCGTGAACCAAGCGTGCCGTTTGAAACCGAAGGACTTGAAATAGGACTAAGTGCAACAAGCGTAATTCAGGGAATAGTAAACAGTGACAATACCGGTGTAGGTGATCGAACAGATTCAACATGGACTGCTGATTTGGAATTTTCAAAAACATTTGAAAACTGTGGTCTTGCATTCTGTCATGTGGAAATGGGACAAGGTAACGGGCTTGATGATGATGAACTTAACCTTTTTAGTTGTGTAAATAGAGATAACGGAAATTCAGGATCAACTCTTACAGTTACAGAGCTTTATTATGAAGCCATATTTTTTGATGAAAGACTTTTGGTGACCGGAGGTAAGATTGATCCTACTGCATATTTGGATGATAATGAAATTGCAAATGACGAAACTGCTCATTTTCTGAGCTGTATTTTTCGTAATGCATCTACAATTCCTTTTCCTGATAATAACTTAGGGCTTCGTGTTGGTGCTGAAATATGTGATGGTTTATATTTAAATACCGGGATTTTAGAGGCTGACGGTGATTTTGAGGATATTTTTGATAGAACTTTTGGTTTTATCCAACTAGCATATTCACCAGACTTTATTGAACGCCCCGGAACTTATCGTGTTTATGGATGGTATGATACGCAACAGCATGATTTATTAGAGGAAAGTATATCTGGCCAGCCACGTAAGCGTGAAGATAATCATGGATTCGGTGTTAGTTTCGATCAGGAGGTATTAGATTCAACTACTCTTTTTGGCCGGTTTGGATGGGCTGATGAGAGTGTTTCAAATATTGAGTATGCATGGTCGAGCGGACTTCAAATTAACGGAGACTTGTGGCATCGTGAAAATGATTATTTTGGTGTTGCGGTAGGACAGAATATTCCTGGCATGCAGCTTGAAAAAAGCGGCGCAACTAATCATAAGGAAGGACAGTTAGAAGTGTATTATAATTGGCAAATTTATGATCATTTAGCTATTTCACCGCATTTACAGATAGTCTGGAATCCAAACGGTGTTGCTGATGAAGATGTGGGAGCGGGCAGTGATAGTACAGTTACTATTTTAGGGCTTCGAAGTCAACTTGATTTCTAAAATATACCCATATTATAAGGGAATCTCTTGTATGATACTTGTATGGCACTTGCCTTATTCTGGTTAGTTAAATTAACCATTTTTTGGTGAGTGTCATACTAAGTTGGTAATATCTATACTCCCCCACCTTACATACTTTTATCCTTGATATTTGACTGAAAAAAGTTATAATTTAACATCCTGCATTAATTGACCAACATATTTAATCTGAATAATTTAGATTCCAAGAGAGGGGAGATAATAATGGCAACAACAATACAAAAGTATAAAGTTAAAGATATTAATCTGGCAGATTTTGGAAGAAAAGAAATCTCAATAGCTGAGAAAGAAATGCCTGGCCTTATGGCTGTCAGGGCAAAATATGGTTCCTCTAAGCCACTTGCAGGAGCTCGGATTATGGGTTCTTTACATATGACTATTCAAACGGCTGTTTTGATTGAAACTTTGGTAAAACTAGGAGCAGATGTGAGGTGGGCAACTTGTAACATTTTCTCTACTCAAGATCATGCCGCAGCAGCTATTGCCTCATCAGGAATTCCCGTATTTGCTTATAAAGGGGAGTCACTTGATGATTATTGGGAGTTTACAAATACTGCGTTAACATTTCCAGATGGAATAGGGCCTCACCTTATTGTTGATGATGGTGGTGATGCTACACTTATGGTTCATCGGGGTGTTCAGGCTGAGAGAAATCCATCCCTGTTAGACGAGCCAACCGATAACAAAGAGATTAAAATAATTAATAAGGTTTTAAAACGTGAGTTAAAAGAAAACCCCGGAAAGTGGCAGAAAATAGCACAACAGATGAAAGGAGTTTCTGAGGAGACAACAACTGGAGTTAATCGTTTATATCAAATGTTGGAAAAAGGTGAATTACTTTTTCCTGCTATGAATGTGAACGATTCAGTAACAAAATCAAAATTTGATAACCTTTATGGTTGTCGTGAATCTCTTGCTGATGGAATTAAACGCGCAACGGATGTTATGATTGCCGGTAAAGTTGCCGTAGTCTGTGGATACGGTGATGTGGGTAAAGGTAGTGCTCGATCCTTGAGAGAATTTGGAGCACGAGTCATAATTACCGAAATCGATCCGATTTGCGCACTCCAGGCATCTATGGAAGGTTATGATGTAAAAACTATAGAGGACTGCCTTGAAATTGGCGATATATATGTCACAGCAACTGGTAATCGTGATGTTATAACTGTTGATCATATGTCGGGAATGAAAGATCAAGCCATTGTATGCAACATTGGTCATTTCGATAATGAGATTCAAGTGGATAAATTAAATGAATTTCCTGGCATTAAAAAAGTTAATATTAAGCCACAGGTTGACCAGTATGTTTTTCCTGACGGCCATTCGATTTTTCTTCTTGCAGAGGGGCGTTTAGTTAATCTAGGTTGTGCAACCGGGCATCCGTCTTTTGTAATGAGCAATTCTTTTACAAATCAGGCACTTGCTCAGATTGATTTATGGTCACATGATTATGAAATTGGAGTATATCGTCTCTCAAAGAAGTTAGACGAAGAAGTTGCGCGTCTCCACATTGGAAAACTTGGGGTTAAATTAACAAAATTAACACCTGAACAAGCAGCATATATCGGCGTATCGATTGATGGTCCATACAAATCGGACCATTATCGATATTAATAATATTATTAAATTTAATGAGATATGTTATTGATGCATCAAAGATTAAGATAAAACTTAAAAGGGCGATTTTTTAATAAAATCGCCCTTTTTTATTTAATTTGATAACTATTTATATTTATGAAATGGACAGCATTTTTTCTTATACTTTTAGTTATATTCTGGTATTACGGTTCCCCTTCTTTGCATGAAGGTAAAGGGAAGAAGTATACAATACAGACTTTTTGTCAGGAATTTAATATACCAATACCGGAGTTTGATGTCCACAAGACAATTAAAGAAATAATAAAAGTATTGAAAAAAAAGCTTGAGAGTTTCTCCAATACCTCCTCTGGAACTGACTCAAATATATTAGTTGCTATTCCTGATGAGAATATGGTCATTCTTTTTCTTAAAAATGGCGGAGCTATTAGTGGAGAACTTATATACGAAGATGCTGATCGCTATAGAATCAGAGCACAGGGAGGAGTTGCTGAGTTTATGGCATATGAAGTTAAGCATGTTCAGCGAGGAAAAACGATTAAATCAAAGGATAATATTTTTATTAATGATATTGAGGGAATTTTGGATAACCAATGGAATTTTATTAATGACATTGTGATTGTATTGACAAACGGAGAAATTCTGGATGTCCCAATTAGTTCAATAAGGAATGAAACTATTACCGTACGTTATGATTTTGATGAGGGAGGCAGTATCGAGCAGGACATATTAAGGTCAAAAGTTGAATACCTAATGTTTAAACCCATACTCAACCAGAGAAGTAGAGAAATAGAAAATTCTTTAAAGAATTTATTTCCTGACATGAAGTTTTATAATGAGGGCAGTACAACAATTGTTACGGATTCTTATATTACTTGGGTTAGAAATTACAAAAGGATATTGCGTCAAGTTCAGACAGAAATTTATTGTAAATTTTATAATATTTTTAAGACTCGTGAACAGCATGTCCAAAATTATGTTGTCATTTTTGACCACCCTGAAAAATATATTGAAAATGCTGTCTCCGATGGTGTTCCTGGTTGGATTGTCCCTGGTTATTTTAGTCCGACCACTAAAGTTTTGTATTTATACAACATGATCGGCGAAGAAATGGAAAATTTTATTAATGGGCTTATGCATGATGTTTTTGGTAAAGCTGTTGATGATGTTGTTGATAGAGTAGAAACTTTTGTTGATAAGCGTTATCACGTGTTTGTTGAAGGGCAGGCTAAAAGCATAAAAGATAAATACTGGAGGTATTTTGAGTGGTATATGGGAAGATTAAGAAGAACTACATTTGCCATTTTAAGGCATGAGTTCTCCCATGAGTTATTTAGCAATTGGGCATTAGTAGGAGTTGTAATTTCAAAGATTAAGGAGAAAGAAATACCAAATGTAAAAAAGAAAAAGAAATTTCTTGAGACAAAAGATGTGAAAGAGAAACAAAAAATTTTAAGAGAATTGATTACTTTACGAAGCGAGGAACCTTTGCCTGAAATTCAGGCAGCTAATTCTTGGCTCGCTGAAGGATTAGCAACCTATTGTGAAACCGGACCTACTATTGGGAGTCAAAATGATGAAAGAGTATATTGTTTTCAAGAAATGCTTAGAGATAATGCTTTTTTCCCACTAGAGCAGTTAACGGTCTATAAGATTGGAAGTTTTCCCGGAATGTATCATGAGGCAATGTTGTATGCTTATTCTCAGAGTTGGGCGCTTGTTAAATATTTTATGGATACCTATCCGGATAAATTTATGAAGTATATTCTTAAAATTTCAGAAAAGACTCCTGAGGGTAATGAAGACATTGAATGGCTTATTGAGGCAATAGGCAAAGATGCGAGGACTATTGAGGCAGAACTTCTTGAGTACATGAAAAAGTTTCCACAGATTGAAGATCCGTATTTTGAACAGTTTGATGAGATGCAAAAGCTGCATGATAGTCTTGTCAACTTTGGAAGTGTGAACGCCTAGATATTATTTCAATTATCATAATATTCATTGAATCTTGAAATTTGAAATCAATAAATATAATATGGATGCCCATTATTTAATAAAGTTTATGGAAGTATCAAAGAGACCGATTGCAATAACTGTTTTGTTATCCGTTGGTTTTATTTTTTTTATTTCAACAAAAGCGTTTGCTGATATACTTTATTTTAAAAATAAACAGACGCTTGAAGGAATTATTAAAAGGGAGACAGATGAAGAAGTTGTTATTGATGTTGGGGTAGGCAGGTTTACATTTTCTAAGAGTGAAATAGCGCGGATTGAGCGAGGAAGTTCTGAGAAAAATGAAAAATTAAAGAATAAAGCCCAACAGATTACTCGTCCTTCTAAAGAAATACAGGAATTGAATCGTTTGCTTAATGTTGTCCGCCTAAAACGCAGACTTGTGTCTAGATTTAAAGGAGAGCTTACCGGAGTTGAACGGAAATTGAGTGAAGTAAAAGATGAACTCACACCTTTATATAAAACATATGAAGAATTAAGTGTTAAGGAAAGTGAAGTTGATGATGAAGGATATGTTTCCCAAGAGAAGAAACGTCTAACTAATCTTCGTATTGTTGATTTAAATGCAATAAGTTCTAAAATCAGAGAACATGAAATCAAGCTGAGCGAATATGAAGCTAAACAAAGTGAAATAGGCCGTAAACTTTCAGAATCGTTACATGGATTAACTGCTGCTACGAGAGCGTTAATCACACGATATGAGGAACTCGTACGCGAAAATAAAGCAAGGGAGTCCGATGAAGAGTATGAACGTATTAAAGGAATGATAGATAGATTTAGCCAGGAATGGATACATGAGAGTATTCCATTGAGGAGTTACGGCGCAAGTTTCCTTGTGGATGTTATACTAAATGATAAGAACACATTTCCTTTGATTTTAGATACAGGAGCGTCATCCGTATGCATTTCCCGTTCTATTGCTGATGCAATAGGTGTTAAGCCTGAAGATGAAGGACGAACAGTCTCGGTAACTCTGGCGAACGGGAGTAAAGTTAAGGGGCGTGTTGTTTTTTTAAATTCGATCGAAGTGGGCGGCATGAGGGTTGAACATGTTCAGACAGTTATACTTGAGGTGGAACCTGACTCGGAGATTAAGGGACTGCTTGGAATGACATATCTGGGTAATTTTTTCTTCAGAGTTGATGTGAATGGAAAGCGGTTGATACTTGAGAAATTAAGCGAATAAGAGAATAATATATTTGGTATAAATATAAATAAAAAAAGAGGGGCTTCATGCCCCTCTTTTTTTATTTAAAAATAAATTATCAATTAATCCCCATAAACGGTTGTTGTATATTCGCCTATTATACCTAGAATATTTTTTACATGATATTCAACATGTTTTATTTTTTTAATTCCGCCGTTATTTGCAGCTGCTCTTACACTTGCGTCTCCGGTGGCTACAATACCGAGTACTGACGTTGCCACAGCAGTGCCGACCTTAGTGTGAGAAATATCGCTGTCAGTCACGGAGACTGGTGAAGTGACTTCAGTGTATACAAAGCCTAGTGGATGATATGATGCACAGCCTGAAAATGAAAATGTTATAATAAAGACGAGTAATAAAGCGGCAAAACTCTTTTTCATGCCTTAACCTCCTTTGTTGATTGTTAATAAGATGATTTTAGTAACCTGCGAATTTTACCACTGATATATTATTTTTGCAATTGTTTTCATATGCTGAGTTTTACTGTATGATGGTTTAATTATTTGATATAATATTTTTTATAATTAAGAATAAGCCTGGAGAGGAGTGAAAAATATGCAGCAGAAGGATTATTATAAAATATTAGGCGTAAAGGAGAATGCTACTCAAGCTGAAATTAAAAAAGCTTATAAGAAGCTTGCGGTTAAATATCATCCTGATAAGAACCCTAAAAATAAGAAACAAGCTGAAGAAAAGTTTAAAGGGATTTCAGAGGCTTATTATGTTGTTGGTAATCCTGAGAAAAGAAAGCAATATGATATGATGCGTAAATACGGATATTCTGGAGCACAAGCAGGCCGAGGCGGTCAGGGACAGGCATACGGATTTAATTTTGATGAATTTTTGAGGCAGTACACTGGTTTTGGCGGATCTAAGAAAAGACGTGCTGGTTTTTCTTCTCGTGGTGATTATTCAATTTTCAATGATATATTTGAAGATATATTTGGTATAGGGGGCGGTGGAGGAAGGAGTAGCTTTTTTCATTTTTCTCCCGGTGACGATTCTCAAACTTACGCTAAGCCCCAGGGCTTTAATTATGATAAAGAACCTCAGGTAAAAACTGATTTTATAAAAGTTGTCAATTTATCCCCCCAGCAGGCAATGCAGGGAGGAAAGATTAAATTAAGCCTTTCAACCGGTAAAGTATTAATGGTTAAGATACCTCAAAACGCACGAAATGGACAAAAATTAAAAATTCCGGGAGAAGGAAATATATGTCCCTATTGCGGTAAAAAAGGAGATTTGATTTTAGAATTGTCTATCAAATGAAGACCATAGTAGACCAAAGACCAAAGACAGAAGACGGAAGTCTCCTAAATAATGAATAATTGTAAATAAATTAAATCTCCTTTATTTTTATTCCGAAATTATGGTCTTCGGTCTTTAGTCTTCAGTCTGTGGTCTAATATTCCAATGATTCTATAAGTTTGATTAAAGAATCATAGTTTCTCACAGAAGTTATTTGGTTTCGCATTTTACGTGCCTGAGGAAAATCTACTAAGTACCATTGAGCAATTTTTCTCAAAAAACCAATTTTTCCAGCGGTCTTAAATTCATTATATTTCTCGACGTAACTGAGATGTTTTTTTAATGTTTTTACCTTTGTAGCAAGATTTCTTTGCTCGGGCAGTTTATTTGAGTTTAGATAATGTTCGATGTCATTAAAAATCCATGGATTCCCAAAAGATCCTCGTCCTACTAAAATTCCGTCACATCCTGTTTCATCAAACATCTTTTTTGCCAACTGAGGTGTTAGTATATTTCCGCTTCCGAATACTGGAATAGAAACATTTTTTTTAATCCCTCTTATTACAGAATAGTCCACGGTTCCGCTGTAACTTTGTTCCCGGGTCCTTCCATGTACAAATATTGCAGAGGCTCCTGCGGATTCACAACTTTTTGCGAGAATAATAATATTTTTTTTATCTGGTTTCGTAAAACCTATACGGATTTTGACGGTAACAGGAATAGGTAAAGAGAGTACCATTTTTTTTACCAATTTTTCAAGTTTTTGAGGGTTTTTTAATAGATATGAGCCAGCCTTTTTTTTGATTATTTTTTTAACCGGGCATGCGCTATTAATATCGATGAAAGGAACTGATATATGGCTTAAGAGCTTATATGCTGCGTCACACATTAGGCACGGATCCCCTCCAAGTAATTGTGCAGCAATTGGGGTATCTTTCCTATGTATTTTTAACATTCTTAATGTTTTTGGATGGTTACGAATAAGTGAGTTTGCATCAATCATTTCAAAGAAAGCAAACCTAGCACCATATTCCCGGGCAATTAATCTAAAAGAGAGATCAGAACAGCCTGAAAGAGGGGCAAGAAAAATGTTTGTGTTAATTTGGTTGTGACCGATGCGGGTTATCATATATTTATCATAATTTCGATTAATGTTGCCATATTTTATTGAGATCGCCTAGCTTTTAAGAGGAAAAGAAAACAGAGTATATTAATAAATGAAATGAAAATAAGAGTGTGTTGTATACCAAATAGGGGAATGACGATGGAACTAATAAGAAAAGCCCCAAGAGAAGATCCGAGGAGGTCTGATGCATATATTATCCCTATGTTTTTTCCGTAGACCGGAACATTCGTAAGATATAAAGTATTCACATAAGGAAACTGCATTCCTCCAATAATTCCCGTAAAAATTGTAATTATTAGCAGTATCATTTGTATTATATTTTGTGAAAATACATAAGTGTGCATAAACTTGGATAATAGTAGAATGAAAAGTGGTACAACCGCTATCATTAATTCAAGCATGACAATTTTTTTATAAACCATTGTTTCTTGAAAATCTCTTTTTGAATATTTTTGACCGATAAATGCTCCTGCAGTAAGACCTGCCATATAACCGCCAATAATTATGCCTATGAATGAATAAATATAGCCGAGAAAAACTTGAAAAAGTAGGATGATAATGATAACTAATGAAATTTCGCTAAGGCCAACTGTAGCAACAGTTAATAACAAGCTGTGCCTTAAAAAAGTATCTTTTTTATTAATAAAGAAAAGAATGAAAAAAATAAGACATATCAAGAAATAAAAATAGATCGGATTTAAATTTAGCAAAAATGAGGTCAATTTTTGTAATGGGGGGTATGATACCTCGCTCCAAAGAATCATATCGTAATAATATGAAATAGGATTAAAATCTAAATTAATCCTTGTTTTTGGTGTTTGTAAAAGACGCATTAACACATAATTTATTTTTTCATCACTCAAACGGGCAGGGAGAAAGAACTCATTTATATATTTAAGATTAAGATTTCGTTCCTTTATTGTTTGCACAAGGTGAGAGCTTTTGAGCGAAATTTTAGCATTTGTATTTTTTGCAAGAAAAATATTCGTATTTCCTGGAACTATTGCTATTGTTTTAAATGATGTTTTTAATGTTGAGTATAGAGATTTTAGAAGCAGTGCTTGATTTTTATTAATAAAATTTTCAGAAGAGGGGGTTGAAAATGCGAAAAGCCCTTCGTCTTTTAAAATGTCTTTAACTTCATGAAAAAATTCCTTTGTATAAAAACGGTTAAGTTGCAGGGTGTAAGGCTGAGGCAATTGAGAAATAATTACATCAAATTTTTCCTTGGTTCTTTTAATAAAATAGCGAGCGTCGCCATAATATATTGAAACATTCGGTTTGGCTAATATTTCTTTCGATTGGGAAGGTAAATGATCTTTTGCTTTTTTTATCAGAAGAGGATCTAATTCTATGTATGTTATGTGTTTTACTGAAGGATGAGCAAAAATTTTTCTCAAACATCCATTTACTCCTCCTCCAAGAAGAAGAACTTTTCGAGGGGTAGGATGAGCAAGTAAAGCGAATTGAGTTGCTTCTTCGATAGTAAAAATATCGTCTGTTGTAAAAAGATTAAGTCCGTTTTCAAAAAATGTTATATTGTTTTCACTTTGTTTTGTTATAACTATATTACCGTATATTGATTCGCCAATATCAATAACTGTTAAAGGATGATATGCCTTTTTATAAAAATGAAAATTTATTTCTTTGAATGATAAGAGGGAAAAATTAAAAATTATTAAAGCCAGTAGAATTATTTCCGAAGCGTTAGCTCTGAACTTCCTAACAATTGGAAAATGAAGTAATAGTAATAATGGTATTAAACGCAGACCGTTAAAAATAAAAACATTTTGAAAAGAATCGAAATATTTTAGTCCTATGAAATAATAAAAGATGCAGCCAACAAATGCTCCGAGAGCTTCCCATAAGTAAACAGAATTTGTATTTAAGATGATATTTTTATCTTGTTTATACATTCGTGGTGCGATAGTAAACAGGAGGCCTTGCAAAACTGCGTATGGAGCAACAATAAGGAATGATGAAATAACTATGAAGGGAAAACTGAGAATTTCACCTGGTGTAATATTAAGATAGTAACGGAGATTTCTAATTGAAATTAAAACGATTAAAAGAATAAATGTGGAAATTATCGTTATGATAGTATAACTTCGCTTTAAATTTTTTAAGTAATAACTTATTTTTCCAATCAACCCGCTTCCAACAGCGACCCAAAAAAGCCATGAGGTTAAAATAATGCCCAAGGAAAGCTCATTGCCGTAATAAATTGACGGTAACTCTCGTAAAATAATGAGTTGTCCTATTATTCCGGCTGCACCTTGAACAATAATGTTTAATATTAGTAAAAAAATTCCCATAAATAAGTACAATAAAAAACCTAATATTTATAAGTTGTTATTCTGTCAATATTAGCAAAAAATTATAAACCTTGCAATTATACTTTATGAGCTCTTTATTTTAGTTTTTCAAGATGCATATATTCATAATATATAAAATTCTAATTAAAATTACCCCTTATGGTTTATATTGACATTTTTATTCCCTATGTTATTATTAACATTTAAGTTAGGAACGAAAGGATTACATGAAATATAGAATTGTTAAGGGAATGTCAGATATTTATTTATCCGACGTATATAAATGGCAGTTTGTTGAACAAAAGGCGAGATCATTTTTTGGACAGCGGCTTTATGAGGAGATTCGTACACCTATTGTTGAATACACCGAACTCTTTACTCGTTCTATAGGTGAAACTACTGATATTGTTAATAAAGAGATGTATAGTTTCCGGGACCGGGGGAATAGAAGTTTGACTCTTCGACCTGAAATGACAGCTTCAATTGTTAGGTCAGTAATTGAAAATAATCTCCTGAGCAAACGTGAACCATTGAAACTTTTTTATTATGGACCTATGTTTCGTGCTGAACGTCCTCAGGCTGGGCGGAGACGGCAATTTTTCCAGATTGGTGTTGAAGTTATAGGTAATGATGATCCTTTTTGTGATGCCGAGGTCATAAAGGATTTGTTGTTTTATTTAGAAGCTGTCGGACTTAAACGCGATGAAGTTACTGTACAAATTAACAATGTAGGGGGGCCTTGTTGCCGTCCTGGATATTTAAAAAAGCTAAAAGAATATTTTTCCAAATATAAAGAATCACTTTGTAATAATTGCAAAATTAAATATGAGAAGAATATATTACGCATATTTGATTGTAAAAATAACGACTGTATAAAACTAACACAAGCGGCACCAAAAGTCAGTGATGAAGTGTGTAGCAATTGTAAATCTCATTTCGACGGGGTTAGTAAGGAGTTGAAGAGTTTTGGCATTCCATTTGTTATTAATAAAAGTATTGTACGAGGGCTTGATTATTACACAAGCACGGTATTTGAGGTGACATCGAATAAGTTGGGAGCAAAAGATGCCATTGCTGCAGGAGGAAGATATAATGATTTAATGAAGGAACTAGGAGGTGAGAATAAAGCAGCAGTTGGTTTTGCCATAGGTGTTGAGAGATTACTTTTATGCTTAGAGGATAAATTAAAGGATTATTTTCCTGATATAGTTAGGAATAGTATTTATGTAGCATATAGTAATGAGAAATATATTGAACAATCTAAAGGCATTTTAGCCCGTTTAGAAAACATGGGTTTTGCTGCATATGCTGATTTAGACAGACGTTCCTTAAACAGTCAATTGAAACGTGCTAACAAATTTGGATTTCGTTGGGTTCTAATTTTAAATAAAGAAGAAGTTGAGCAGGGAATTTATACTTTAAAAGATTTACGATCCAAAGATAAATTTCAATGTAATATTACTGAGCGCGATTTTGCTAATAATATCCAAGATTGGATTAAATGACGGAGGATATATAATTCATGTTGCGTACGCATAATTGTGGAGAGCTGACTAAGAAAAACCTTGGACAAAATGTTACTTTATGTGGATGGGTTGACAGATGGCGTGACCACGGAGGAGTTATTTTTATAGATTTAAGAGACCGGTGGGGAGTCACACAACTTGTATTTAATCCGGAACAGAATGTAGAGACGCAAGGCCTTGCCTCTCTACACGATAGGGCAGCAAAATTACGATCTGAATTTGTCATACGCGTGTTAGGCATTGTAAGAGAACGTCCTGAAGGTACTGTTAATAAAAAGCTTCTTACTGGTGATATTGAAATAATAGTTTCTCAGCTTGAACTTCTAAATAAAGCTGATACTCCGCCGATAGAAGTTGCGGATGAGAAGGAAGTATCAGAAGATTTGCGGCTCAAATATAGGTTTTTGGATTTACGGAGAAGGGGAATGTTTAATAATCTTGAGCTTCGTTATCGAATTTCCAAAGAGGTGAGAGATTATTTAGATAAGCAAAAATTTATTGAAGTTGAAACGCCTTTTCTTACTAAAAGTACGCCCGAAGGGGCACGTGATTATCTTGTACCTAGCCGGCTAAGCCCAGGTGATTTTTATGCGCTCCCCCAATCCCCGCAACTTTTTAAGCAGATTTTGATGGTGTCAGGTTTTGATCGATATTTTCAAATCGTACGTTGTTTCCGTGATGAGGATTTACGAGCTGATAGGCAGCCAGAGCACACACAAATCGATATTGAAATGTCATATATTACTGAAGATGACATATTTTCTTTGATTGAGGGTATGGTAAAAAATATTTTTGAAAAGATATTAAAGAAAAAAATTACTGTTCCATTTAAACAAATAACATATTATGATGCAATGAATAAGTATGGTTCTGATAAACCTGATCTTCGTTTCGATTTAATAATAAAAGATTGTACAGAGATATTTAGAGGATCTGAATTCAAAATATTTAATACTGTTATTTCCCGAGGGGGAGTTATTAAAGGACTTAAAATCGAAAAAATGAGTCAAATGTCTCGCAAAGATTTTGACGATCTCACATCATTTGTACAACAGTATGGTGCTAAAGGACTTGCATGGTTTAAAGTTACTAATAATGGTTTTGATTCTCCCATAAAAAAGTTTTTTACAGAAGCGACCTTAAACACTATGCGTAATACTTTTGAGGCTCAAAAAGATGATGTATTGCTTTTTGTCGCCGATGATTGGCATACTGCGTGTGTTTCTCTTGGTGCGTTGCGTATAAGCCTTGCAAGAAAAATGAATTTAATAGATGCAAAGACCTATTCGTTATGCTGGGTTATTGACTTCCCTTTACTTGAATACAATGAGGATGATAAAAGAATGCAGGCTATGCATCATCCCTTTACGGCACCACGAAAACAGGATGTTTCGTTTCTTGATTCTGAACCGTTAAAAATAATGGCGCGGGCTTATGATTTGGTTCTTAATGGTACAGAAATTGGTGGCGGAAGTATCCGTATACATGAAGAAAATACACAAGAAAAAATATTTAAGATTCTTAAGATTGGAAAAGAAGAGGCACATGAAAAGTTTGGTTTTCTCCTGAGGGCATTATCTTTTGGAGCCCCTCCACACGGAGGTATTGCATTAGGATTAGATAGACTTGTTGCAATGCTGATTGGCCTTGATTCAATACGTGATGTTATTGCATTTCCAAAAACCCAAAAAGGGACATGTCCCCTGACGGATGCTCCTGCTAAAGTAGATACTAAACAGTTGAAAGAATTACATATTAAAATTACATAACTAGATTATTTTTACTAATTATTTTGAAGGAGCTGTTATAGTGCAAAAAGTATTAAAACTTAAAAGTGATGAAGAAGCATTGAAGTTATTTGGTAACTTAGATGAAAATATAACATTTGCCGAAGAGAAATTTAATATTAATGTATGTGCACGTGGACATAAGTTAACTATTACAGGCGAATCTAAAAATGTTTCAAACGCCCAAATATTTTTTCAAAATATGCTTCGTGCCATTCGTCGGGGTGAATCTGTTGCATTTAATAATTTAATTAATTTTTTATCTGATAATTGGAGGCATAAAGATAAAAAACAAAAAGATGTCCATAGAGAAGAAGCAGTCTTTGTTACTTTTAAAGGTAAAGTTATAAATCCTCGTTCTGAAGGACAAAAAAATTTTATTACGTATGCTAAACATCATGATATAATTTTTTGTATTGGTCCTGCTGGTACCGGTAAGACATATTTAGCTGTCGCTATTGCATTGAATTATTTAAAACAGCGCCGTGTTTCCCGAATTATATTAACTCGTCCTGCCATTGAAGCTGGAGAGAGTTTAGGGTATCTTCCAGGTGATATGTATGCGAAGATAAATCCTTATCTACGACCTTTGTATGATGCATTGTATGAAATGATAGGTTTTGATGAAGTTGCACAAAACATTGAAAAAGGGATAATAGAGATTGCCCCATTAGCATACATGAGGGGAAGGACATTGAATGATTCATTTATAATTCTTGATGAAGCTCAAAATTCTAATCCACTTCAGATGAAGATGTTTCTAACTAGGTTAGGCTTATCCTCTCAGTGTATTATTACTGGTGATATTACTCAGATTGATTTACCTTATAAAGATCAGTCAGGTCTTGTACAGGTTCAATCCATTTTAAATAAAATTTCTGGGATAAAGTTTGTTTATTTAACAGAAAGTGATGTTGTTCGTCACAAATTAGTAAAAGATATAATAAAGGCCTATGAAAAAGAAAATAAAAGAAGAAAAAAAGAAAAGAACTAGAGTCAGCACTGATAGTTTTTATCGCTTTATCATTTTTACTGCTTTTTTCCTAATAATTGTAGTTATTATTACTTATGTACAAAAAGGGGAAGAATGGAAGCTTAATGTTAAAGTTGGTGAACCTGCTCCTAAGGATGTTTATTCACCTTTTAGTTTTACTTTTGTTGATGAAGAAAAAACTAAAGAGGCGAAACAACGCGAAGCCTCTAGAGTTTATAACGTATATCGATTAAATGATAGCGTTAATAAAAAAGTGTTGAAAGAATTTAATGAATTTTTTTCAGAGATTAATAAAGCACGCATCAAAGAAGGCAATGCTAATGTTTCTGAGAGTATCAATGAAGTTCTTAGTGATGCTAGTATTAAAGAAATATTAGAGCTAAAAGATATAACAGAATTTAAAGATTTGGCGGAAACAACACTAAGCTCTATCTTAGATACCGGTATAATTGATTTTGATGAAAAGGTTGAATTGCTGGACGAAAATAAACGGGCGGTAATATTAAAACGTGGGAATGATGAGAATATTATTAGTGTATATGATCTTGTCTCTATAAGTGAAATGCAAGATAGGATTAATAAAATCTCTATAGAAAAATTTCCAAAAAAGCGGCGCTTACGAAGTGCATTTGTTGAAATCCTAAATCATTTTATCGATGCCAATATGATATTTGCGGCTGATGAAACAAAATTAAGAAAAGATACAGTGTTTGCTGAAACACCTAATGTTGAGGTTAACGTAAAGAAAAATGAGATCATTCTTAGACGTGGGGGGATTATTACTGAAGATCAACTAATGAGACTTAAAGAAATAGAAAACAAGATTGCTAAAAAGAAAGTTGCAATGGGTTTTATAGGCGTTGGTGTTGTTGCATTATTATTTGTCATAGCCCTTGTCCTATATCTTTCTAATTTTGAAACTAAATTGTATTCTTCATTGAAAAACATTTTAGTTATTAATACAGCAATTATTTTTAATTTATTACTTAATAAAGTCCTGTTGGTTTTTATGGAGGCTGATATTTATCTATTGCCAACTTCTTTTGCCGCTCTTCTTCTTGCTATTCTTATTAAACCCAGGGCAGGTATTTTTGTCTCTATAGGTATGGCTGTTTTAAGCGGAGTTATGGTACAGAACAATCCATTGGTTATTATTACGACGCTTCTTGCCAGTATTATCGGTATTTATTCAATTATTGATATTCGTAGACGTTCACAATTTTTTATTGTAGGTGCCGTGGTAGGTCTTATTAATTTTTCACTTATATTCAGTTTTTCAATCATGCAGGAAATGACATTGCTTGATGCTTTTTATATATCACGTATTGGTATATTAAATGGATTTTTTATTACTATTTTGTTATTTCTGGGACTTTTTATTTTTGAAAATTTATTTGATATTACCACGCCTATTTCCTTGCTCGAACTTTCTGATTTAAATCATCCGGTATTAAAGCGTTTAATTATTGAAGCTCCAGGAACTTATCACCACAGTCTGGTTGTAAGTAATTTAGCGGAATCGGCATGTGAAGCGATAGGAGCTAATTCTTTATTAGCCCGAGTCGGATCTTATTTTCATGATATCGGAAAAATTGAGAAGGCGGAATATTTTACTGAAAACCAAACATCAAAAGATAAAAGTTTTCATGATAATCTTTCTCCTCGTATGAGTTATTTTATTATAACAAATCATGTAAAAGATGGAGTTGAATTGGCCAAGAAACATAAGTTAAAAAGAGTAATTACTGATTTTATTGTCCAACATCACGGAACCAGCATTGTATATTATTTTTATAAAAAAGCTCTAGATATTTTAAAGGAAGATGAAGGTATTAATGTTTCGGATTTTAGGTATCCTGGCCCTAAACCCCAAAGTAAGGAAATTGCAATCACTTTATTAGCTGATTCGGTTGAAGCTGCATCAAGAACCCTTTCAGAACCAACACCAGCAAGTTTGCGAGGACTTGTTGATAAGGTTGTAAATGATAAATTTCTTGACAATCAATTAGATGAATGCGAATTAACACTTTTCGATTTACATAAGATAAAGGAAAGCTTTGTTCGAAATCTTATGGCTATTTTCCATACTAGAGTAGAATATCCTGAGATGATTAATGAAAGTATCCAAGGAAAAAAACTTAATAATTAATGTATTTCTTAAGACAAAAAAATACAGAATATCGAAAAGACGTATTTGTACACTTGCACGGAAGGTGCTTAATTGCCTAGATGTTATTGATGCGGAATTAAGCATTTGTTTAGTATGTAATAATTATATAAGGAAGCTTAATAAACGCTATAAAAATAGAAACACTTTTACTGATGTTTTAGCGTTTCCTTTTGAGATTAAAAAAAAATTTAAAAGTGTAAAAAGAATAGCGGGGGAAATTATCATTTCCCTTGATCAAACAAAAATAAATTCGAAGTATTTCAGTAATTCATTTAACCAAGAATTGCTTCTTTATGTTATTCATGGTATTTTACATATTTACGGTTATAATGATATAAGAGCCTCGGACAGGCTAAAGATGGAAAAAAAGCAGAAAGAAATTTTTGATAAATTTGTAAATGATAATGAATGAGGTATAGATATGAGAAAAGGAAAAAATAACCTTTTTGTTTTTATACGTAATAATTTACTTGCTGGTATTACTATTTTATTGCCATTATGGGCGGTTTATATTGTAGTTAGATTTATTGTCACGTTTGTTAACGATGCCTTATTGAATCCGATACTTAGTGTATTACGTCCTTATCTCGAATGGGCCGATCCTCGTTATGTGACTCTTTCTGTAAAATTTATTATTTTTATAGGCATTATATTACTGATTACACTTCTTGGGGTTTTAGTTAAGAATTATTTTGTTCGTAAGATCCTTGGTTTTGGTGAAGGACTTCTTATGAAAGTACCGTTTGTAAACAAAATTTATATTGCTATGCAGCAATTGAGTAAAATATTTTTAATTAAAAAGCAGCCTATTTTTAGACGCTCTGTCTTGGTTGAATATCCGCGCAAAGGGACTTATGTGCTTGGTTTAGTTACCTCAGAAACTGGCGGTGAAGTTCAGTATAAAACATCAAAAGTTCTAATCAGTGTTTTTATTCCAACGACACCAAATCCTACCAGTGGTTTTCTTTTATTTGTGCCAAAAGATGAGCTTATTGAATTACAAATGTGTGTTGAAGATAGTTTAAAATTAATCATTTCTGGTGGCGCAGTTATTCCTCCCTGGGAGCCTGTTAAAGAAGTAAAGTAAATAGTTTATTTACATAAATCAAACTTCCAAGTGTACTTTTTAGTAGGTATTCTTTAAAAAGACACATTTGGTATCTTTTAATTTGTATGCTTTAATAAATTTGCATATTAATTTTTATGGCTAATATTGAAAAAACTGATGCTATTGTTTTAAAAAGCTGGAAATTACGAGAGACTTCACTTATTATTACATTTTTTACAAGAGACTTTGGGAAGGTAAAAACCATTAGTAAAGGAGTCAGAAAGAAACAAAGTCCGCTGCTTAGTCATTTTGAGCCTTTTACATATCAGGAAATTGTATTTTATCACCATCCAAAGCGGGAGATAAACTTAATTACAGATTCAAATCTAAAAGAGTCGTTTCTTTTCCTGCGTAATAATTTTAAGAAAATATGTTATGCAAGCTATTTGGTGGATTTAGTAGATGAAGCAACGCAGCTATATCAAAAGCAAAGAGATCTTTTTGACTTATTATTATATTCATTATGCGAGCTTAAAGATATTCAATCCTCTAAACTATTAAGATATTTTGAAATAAAGTTGTTAGATTATATAGGGATTTTTCCGAATTTTGAAAGATGTGTTATTTGCGGGAGAAATGATTACTTACGCAATGTATCATTTAGTTTTCGTCATGGAGGTATTGTATGTTCGCGTCAGTCTTGTCGTTCAAAAGCATTTGATTTAATTAAAATTTCATCTGGTTGCATATCATCCATAATTTTTTTAAAGAATAATATTGTTTGCGATTTGAGCAAGTTTCAAATCAGTAAAGATATTGCAGTTGAAATGAAAGAAATTTTGCAGAAATATATTTCGTTTTTTCTAAATCGTGAGCTTAAAAGTATACAATTCATGCGAGAAGTTAGTGAAGTCTTAACTATTAGGTGAGACAATTAGTCTAGGATACTTAATACTACAAGTATCATAACCATCAGGAATATTTGAACAAATTCAAAAAGATACATCAATTATCCTTCCTTTATCTTTATTTACCATTGAAGTGCCATTGTCTTTGGGTCGGCTTTGTTCTTGTTCGGCTTCTACTTTATCTTTCTTAATACCCCGACGCCGTGCTTCTATTTTACTTGTTCCGTCTATCCAGTTATAATCAAAACCTATTGCATTTAGTTCCATGCAAATATACCCCTTTTTATTATCGTCCTAAATATGAAAGAACTTAAGCCTCAATTATATGTGTTAAATTGAACCATTTCTGAAGGTTTAAGCATATAAAGCAATAACTATTATTTGGCGTTATAAAAATAGATAAAATCTGTTAAGTCATTGATATTAAAGAATTTAAACCTTGTTTATTATTGACATTATATAATTTGCATGTTAGACTTTAAATGATTTATATGTTCAAGGTTCATGAAATGAGAAAATATGCCGTAAAACTATATAATAGAAATTAGGGTGGTGTATTATGGAAGGCGGCGAGTATTACTTTAATGTTCCTGATATGACTCAAAAAGAATCATCTATTAATTTACTCTTGGATTCATTATTGAAGGCCAGAAAGAAGGCTAAATTTCCTTCAAATGCCAAAGGTTTTGATGAAGATGTAAATTTATATATAGCGCATCTTTTGTATGCTATGTCTATGCCTAATTATACTAGTATTACTGAACAATACATATCTCTTTATAATGCTGAGGTTCGGGTATTGGCGGATATGGCTGAAGATAAATATTTAAAGTATTTTATTTTAAAAGTAAATGCTGATAATCTTTTGGTTCATCTGGGTATTTTTCAAGATTTGACTCATAGACAAAATAAGAAAGACCAACAAAAAGATATTGATTCATATATAAATGATGCACAGGAATTTTATACGAATGCTGCACAGCTTAATAAGAAAATATATCGGCGTAAAACCGCCATTGCAGATGTATTATCGAAGCTTGCTAAAAATTTGACCCTTTACGTTAAGGTATTGTCATATATGCGAAAGGATTTTTTCCTTTTTTTAAATCGACATGAAGATAGTGAGTTTGGTATTTTCCTTGATCATATGAAACTATATGAAAAAAAGATGGAATTCGAGCAAAAACAAAACATGTTTCTTGATTTGTATTCACAATGGCTTAAAAAGAAATCTAATATTTTACGAACAAAAATTAATAACATCTGTAATGAACTGCATACAATTGATCCCTCCTTTAATTTTAAATTAGAGTAAAAAAATGTCTCTGGAACTGGTTCTTTCCAATTATAATTTTATAAAGAAAACACATATAAAAGTGAGAATTGAAGAAGAGTAAGGGTATATTATGGCACGAAAAAAAATGCAATTAACCGAGCAACTAAACACTAAGTTAATTGCTATTATTTTACTAACAATAGGTTTTTATACCTCAATTTTCATTTTATATGGAATGAAAGAGACTCGGAATACACTGCAGGAACAGTCGGATAATTATGGTTATTCCTTGGCAAAAGGAATTGCTACATCTTGTTCTCATGCATTATATACAGGAGATTATATAGCATTGCAGCGAGTTATAGAAACAATAGGAACTTCATATGCCCAAATAAGTGCTATTGAAGTCTATGTTGCGCACGTACTTGTAGCTAAATATTCATCTATTGATAGTGTGAAGACACTTAAACCGGAGAAGAAGATATCTGAAAAAGGAACAGATTATACCTCACCAATAAATATGATTGTCTCAAATCAGGAAATTAACCTAGGTTCTGTACGTGTTGTTCTTTTACCAGGTAGATTTTATAATTTGTTTGTAAAACAAATGTATTCGTCATTTCTTTCAGGGCTTATACTTTTGATTGTGATTTCTGTTCTTTTGTATTTATTATTAAGTCAATTGATAGTTAAACCAATTACCATTATAGAAGAAGGAACTAAAATTATTGGTAAAGGAGATCTTAATTATAAGATTTCCGTTGGTTCTCATGATGAAATAGGAAGACTTGCTGATGCATTTAATGTCATGACTCACAAGTTAAAGATATCTAAAGATGAAATAGAACAGTGGAATCAAACATTAGAGTCTAAGGTAAAAGAGCGTACAATCGAACTTGAGGAAGCTAATAAAAGATTGCAAGAGACACAATATCAGCTTGTCCAGTCCGGTAAAATGGCTGCTATAGGAATGATTGGTGCCGGCGTGGCTCATGAACTTAATAATCCTCTCGGAGGGGTCTTAGGATATGTACAGTTGATGCTCTCAAAGTTTAAAAAGCCTGAATTTGAACAGGAAGATATTAAAACATGCGAGAAATATCTTAATTATGTTGAAAAAGAATCACAAAGATGTAAAGGAATAGTTGATAATTTACTTAATTTTTCCAGACGCTCTAAAAAATCTTTTGAAAAAATTAATATAAAAGATGTTGTTGTTACAACTATTTCAATAATGGAATATCAAATAAAACGATGGAAAATGAATCTGCAAACTCATTTTACAGATGAACCTATTATGATTATGGGAAGTGCTGATAAATTACAGCAGGTATTCATTAATTTTATTGCAAATGCTCATCATGCTATGCCTGAAGGAGGAGATTTACACGTTACTATAAAGACTAGAGAGGAGGAAGGAAGTAAAATGGTTGATGTGGCCATTTCTGATACAGGCTGTGGTATTGATAAGGAAAATCTTGATAAAATATTTGAATCGTTTTTTTCAACCAAAGAAAATATGAATAATTTAGGTTTAGGATTGTCAATTTCGAATCAAATTGTCAAAGAACATAAAGGGCGAATTGAAGTTGTAAGTGAGGTTAACAAGGGTACTACGTTTACAGTTATACTTCCATTGAAATAGAAAGATAAAAAACATCGCGAGGAAATGTATTTTATAGCATTTAAGATAAGGGGGAAGTGGATTTAACATTTCTTATTCTGGTCTGCTGATTAAGTATAAAGAAAGGGGCATAAAAAATGGAAACAAATGAGGGACGAGCAAAGATATTAGTAATAGATGATGAAGAGGTGATACGGAGTCTTCTCGCAGATGTCCTTGGCGATAAGGGATATGATGTAACGGCTGTTGCCACAGGCGAAGAGGGATATCAGGAAGCTTACAATAAAGACTTTGATGTTATGATTATAGATTTAATGCTTCCGGGAGACGACGGATTAAAAATTATAAATTTTATCAAGAAAAACGATCCAGACGCAGTTATTATTGTAATTACTGGATGTAATTCTATGGAAAGTATTCAGGAAGCATTACGTCTTGGAGCTTTTGATTATATTACAAAGCCGTTTGATATAGAACAAATATCCTTTGCAGTAAACAGGGCTGTTAACTCTAAGAGCCTTGTTGATACTAATAAAAGATTGCTAAGGGGCTTATCTGAACAAAACGTTGATCTTGAGAAAAAAGTTGCTGAACGAACACAAAAATTAACTGTCGCTAATGAAAATCTAAAAGAAGTATACATTAGAATGATTGCGACGTTGATTTCCGTAATCGAGGCAAAAGACGCATACACAAGAAGCCACTCTGAAAATGTTGCTAAATATTCCGTTGCAATAGCAAAAGAAATGGCGCTTAGTGATGATCAGATTGATCTTATTAACAAGGCAGCACAACTGCATGACATCGGTAAAATTGGAATAGATGATTCAATTTTAAATAAACCTGGAAAATTAACAGCTGAAGAGTTTGATATTATTAAAGAACACCCTATGAAGGCCCAAGAGATTTTAAAGCCGTTAGATTTTCTAAATGATGCGATTGAGCTTATAAGACAGCATCATGAACGTTATGATGGTAAAGGTTATCCTTCCGGGAATAAAGGTGATCAAATTCCCATAGGAGCACGAATAATGGCAGTTGCGGATACATATGATGCCATGATTTCAGGAAGACCTTATCGTCAGTCCCTTTTTTCGAAAGACCAAGTTATAGAAGAAATAAGGCAGAATGCTGGAACACAGTTTGATCCAAAAGTTGTTGAGGCTTTTCTACGTATTGCTCACTCATTATAAAATCATACCTAAGACTTTTAATAATAAATACTTAGAATAAAATTCTTTTAGAGGTTGACTAGTCCTTATTTATACATTATACTTTATTATAAAGTTATTAAAAGTATTTAATAATATTTTAAAATATGTTCACTATCTAAAAAGGAAAATGTACTATGAAAACAACATATTTAAAACAGTTTTCATTTACCATGGACGGTAATGTGAACAACCGCGATGTGTATTTAGTCAGACGAATATTAAACTATTCATTATTAATTTTTTCTAATTATAAAAAGGTAAACCCTTTGTATGTTGAAAAGACCATAAAAAGGGTTTATGAATTATTAAAATTGGTAAGGAACTCGGAGATAGAAAGAGATTGTCTTTTTATATATTGGCTTTTACATGAAATCCTTTTTTCTTTTAATAATATTGACTCTCAACGAATAAAATCAGGCATTAGCAATATTTTAAAAATTGGTTCATATTTTGGAATTTCGGTAAAACGAAGTGAAAGTATAAAAGTACCTGAGGATATTAATACGAGAGAACCTTTATTTGAGACCTCCGGTGTTTGAAATATATATTATTTTCTTCTTTTACGCTACGAATTAGGTATTATAAATTAGAGAGGTTTTATGGTTGTATATAACAATACATATTTAACCGTTTTGTTATTTTTAATACTTTTATATTTTATTCTTAAAAAATTATACCTTCCCGATTGCAATTTTTATAATAACCAGATATTTTTTGCCCGTAAGGGTAATAAAAAAAAATACTTACAACTAACAAAATTCAGTTCACTATCCCGCGATTTTAACCTTTCAGATTATAATCCCAAAATACAAAATAATATTTTTAAAAATAAAGTTAATCATTCTTTCGATAATGATAATGAGGAAAAAGAACCTCAGTCTACATCACATCATTCCGGGCATATTAATATAACCAAATTCCCGATTGATAAAACAGCAATTGCGGCGATACCTGCTAAAGTTGTTCTACATTATAAATTTATGCCATTAGAAATAAGGGATGGTGTATTGAAAGTAGCGGTAAGTAACGTGAACAATGTAACATTATTTGATGATTTAAAAGTATTCCTAGGATTTGAAGTTCTTCCCTTTATTGCACGTGAAGAGGATATTATCTCTGCTATTAATCAATATTATGGTATAGGAGCTCAGACCATTGAAGGAATAATT
>CAZLCT010000020.1:0-29013 GCA_964558015.1 uncultured bacterium
ATGCATTAGTTAAACAGTATAAACAATATTTTAAAATGGAAAATGTACACTTGAATTTTACCGATGAATCACTGCGTGAAATTGCTCGGAGGGCATTAAAAAAGAAAACAGGGGCAAGGGCTTTAAGGTCAATTTTAGAAGATGTTATGTTAGATATTATGTATTCATTACCGTCTGAAGAGAATGTCGTTGAGTGCGTTATTGATGAATCTTCGATTAAAAAAGAAACTCCACCAAAATTGATTAAAGCAGAAGAGACAGAAGAGACAGAAGAGAAAACAGCATGAACACCTCCAAGGGGAGAAAAATATTCAGATTAAAAAACACAACTAAGGAAGCACTGAGCGGGTATGGTTTTTTGTTGCCAAATTTTATTGGATTTCTTGTCTTTACTTCTATCCCTGTTATAGTTTCTTTAGTCTTGGCATTTTATAAATGGGATTTACTTTCACGAGCTCAATTTGTGGGCTTTGATAATTTTATAAGATTGTTTACAGAAAAGGAATTTTGGTATTATTGTTATAATACTATTTTTCTTATGCTTGCCATCCCAATAAGTGTTTTTGGGTCTTTGGGATTAGCCTTAATACTTAATAGGAATTTAAAAGGAGCTATTTTTTTTAGGACCATTTATTTTCTTCCCACGATTAGCTCGGGTGTAGCCATTTTTGTTTTGTGGCGGTGGATTTTTAATACCGATATAGGCCTTTTTAATACTTTCATAAGGGGATTTGGCGAGATTATACATGTTCCTTTACAGGGACTGCCGTGGCTTACTGATGAAAAATGGGCAAAGCCTGCGTTAGTAATTATGGGTATATGGCAGACAGTAGGCGGTCATAATATGATTCTTTATTTGGCGGCCTTACAGGGAGTGCCACGGTCCTTATATGAAGCTGCGGATATTGATGGTGCTAATTCGTGGCAAAAGTTTTGGAATGTTACCTGGCCAATGATTTCTCCAACTACTTTTTTTATTGTTATTATGAGTGTTATAGGAGGATTTCAATCTGGCTTTGATGCTGCATATATAATGACTGGCGGTGGACCTAACCATTCGACCACCTCTATAATGTATTATATTTGGGAAAATGCTTTTAGTTGGCATCATATGGGATATGCAGCCGCAATCTCATGGGTTTTATTCGTAATTATTTTTTGTTTTACATTGATTAACTGGTGTACTGGGGGGAAGCGTGTCTACTACTAATAAAAAAGATTTAAATAATAAAATACTTCATAGGCGTAAATATAAACGCGAGTTATACATAAAGGCGTTGAATTATTTTCTTATATCACTTGGTGCTTTTCTTATGATTTATCCGTTTATATGGATGTTTAACACTTCGGTTTCACCACTCAGCACCTTATGGCAGGAGAAAGATCATTGGTGGCAGTATTGGATTCCTGCTGGATTTGAGTTTCAGAATTATTATGCCGTTTTGACGCAAAAGGTTTTACCATTCGGCGCGGCATATCTAAATAGTATTTTTGTTTCCGTAATGACAACTTTAGGCGTTGTATTTACAAGCTCTTTAGCCGGCTATTCTTTTGCTCGTCTTAATTATCCAGGAAAAAATAAGATATTTTTTGCATATCTTGCAACCATGATGATTCCGGGCGTAGTTACTATGATACCGGTTTATATTCTTCTAAGAAGTATGCATTGGGTTGATACATATAAGGCTGTTATTTTACCGGGCGTTTTTACTGCATACGGTACTTTTATGTTAAGGCAGTTTTTTATGACTTTACCAAGAGATTTAGAAGATGCGGCAAAAATTGACGGGTGCTCTCTTTTTGGAATATATTGGCGCATTATTCTTCCTCTTTCAAAACCGGCATTGGCAACCCTTGCTACATTTACTTTTATGGGATCATGGATGAATTTTATGTGGCCCTTGATTGTTTTAAATTCTCATGAAAAATATACTTTACCAGTACTTTTGGCTTATTTTCAGTCTCAATTTCATACTGATTATACAATGCTTATGGCAGCCTCAATGATGTACGTTCTTCCTATAATAATAGTATTTATATTCTGTCAAAGATTTTTTGTTGAAGGGATCAAACTTTCAGGAATTAAAGGATAGTGGTTATATGAAAAATGTTGCAGCAGTTATATTGGCCGCAGGTAAGGGAACGAGAATGAAGTCTCAAATTCCTAAAGTCTTGCATGAAGTTTGTGGCTGGCCCTTAGTTCGACACGTTGTGTCGCAGGTAAAAAAAATGGGAATAAAAAAAATAATTGTTGTGGTTGGTTATCGTAAAAATCTTGTAATTGATTGTTTGCGAGACGATAAAAAAATTAAATTTATCGAGCAGAGACAACAACAGGGCACAGGACACGCATTACTTATGTGTGAGAAGGAGCTCCAAAATTTTAGAGGTGATATTTTAGTTTTACCTGGTGACGTTTTCATTGAAAGTATCGACGTAATAAAGAAATTTTGCTCTTACCAAAAAAAACATTCTCACGATATGAGTCTTTTAACAGCCACATTAGCTGCCCCTAAAGGTTACGGAAGAATTATACGGGATGCTCAGGAAAACGTTGTTGCTATTCGTGAAGAATTAGACGCTTCACGGACTGAAAAGGGTATATGTGAGGTTAATACCAGCATTTATTTTTTCAAGAAAAATATGCTTTTTCCTACTTTAAGAAGATTAAAAAAGAATAGAATAAAAAAAGAATATTATTTAACAGATATTGTTTCTCTTTATAGTAATCGTGGCTTAGCAATCGGAGGTTATAATATTGACGATTTAGGATGTGTGGTTGGCGTCAATAATCGTGTTCACTTAGCGGTTATTCAAGATATATTAAAAAAATTGATTATTAAACGCCATCAGCTTAACGGTGTTACGGTTATGGATCCTAACAATACGTATATTGAAATGAATGTTAAGATTGGTAATGATACGGTTATTTATCCATTTACTTATATCGAGAAAGACGTAAACATAGGAATGGGATGTAAGATTGGGCCTTTTTGTAAAATTCGATGCGGGTCTTCTGTAAGAGATAATTCTAATATCGGTTCATTTGTCGAAATTGTTCGTTCGCGAGTCGGAAGTAAAACTAATATCAAGCATTTAAGCTATATCGGTGATACAAAAGTGGGAGATAAAGTTAATATCGGTGCCGGTACTATTACGGCAAATTTTGACGGCAGGAAGAAACATCAAACCAAAATAAATGACAATGCTTTCATAGGGTCAAATACTGTTTTAGTAGCACCAGTGAATATTGGTAGAGGGGCTAAAACAGGTGCGGGGGCAGTTGTTCCTAAAAGGAGAAATATTCCAAAAGGAAAGATAGCAGTTGGAGTCCCGGCACGAGTGATGTAATGAAATCAACGTATTCATTCACCAAAATAACTTAGATAAGCGAGGGCAGAAAAAAATGAAAAATTCATTAACGATTTTAAGCGGAAATGCAAATCGTGCTTTGAGTGAATCTATAGGTGAAATTTTAGATGTTCCTTTAGGCGATGCAGTTGTTGGACGATTTCCTGAAGGTGAAATTAAAGTTCAGATTAAAGAGAATATTAGAGGACGTGATGTATTTATTATTCAATCTATATCTGCCCCTGTGAATGACCATTTAATGGAACTTTTAATTTTAATTGATGCGGCAAAAAGGGCATCTGCCAATAGAATAACTGCAGTACTGCCTTATTATGGGTATGCACGACAGGACAGAAAAGATAAACCACGTGTTCCCATCACTGCAAAATTGTTTGCAAATCTCCTTGTCACAGCAGGTGCTAACAGAGTTCTTACTATTGACCTTCACGCAGGTCAGATACAAGGTTTTTTTGATATTCCTGTAGATCACCTTTATTCGATAAATGTATTAGGTGGTTATTTATTAGAGAAGAATATTGATAATTTAGTAGTTGTTACTCCTGATATTGGGGGTATTAAGATGGCGCGTGCATATTCTTGTTTGCTGCAAGCCCCACTGGCTATTGTGGATAAACGCCGAGAAGACGAACGTTCAACAAAAGTAATGAATCTTATTGGAGAGGTTGATGGTAAAAATGTAGTTATAATCGATGATTTAATTTCTACAGGAGGCTCATTAGTTGAGGCGTCGGAAGCGCTTAAGAAGTATGGTGCTAAGGATATTTATGCGGCTATCGTTCATTCTGTCTTAGCAGAACCTGCTGTTGAAAGGTTAGAGAAAAGCAAAATTAAAGAGTTTATTACCACTGATACTATACCCATACCTGATAATAAAAGAGGGAAAAAGATAACTGTTCTTTCAGTCGCACCGCTTTTGGCGGAGGCAATTAAAAGAATACATAAGCATACATCGGTGAGTTCTTTGTTTGAAAATGCCTCGGTTGAAGCTTAAATGAAAAATAATACACAGATATTTTTAAATTGAAAATAAAGGAGGAATGAAGAAATGGAAATTGTTGAATTAAAAGCGTCCATACGTGAAGAAAAGGGAGGACGTAATCCCAAGAGGTTACGCAAGCATGACATTATACCAGGGATTGTTTACGGAAGGCATACTGAACCTCTGTCAGTTAAAGTAGAAAGAGGTGCACTTGAGCATGCTTTACATACCAGTGCCGGTGAAAATGTGGTGATTAATTTGAATTTTGATGATAAGAAAAATAAGCAGGAAACCACAGTTATTGTTAAAGATATCCAACACGATGTAATAACTGATAAAATTAATCATGTTGACTTCCATGTAATTTCTTTGACTGAGAAGGTTATAGTAAAGGTTCACATACATCCCAAAGGTGAAGCTGAAGGGGTAAAAGAAGGCGGAATACTTGATGTTATACACCATGAAGTGGAAATCAAATGTTTGCCCACTCAAATTCCCAGCCGTATTGATGTTAACATTTCGGGTTTAAAGATTAATGATAGTCTTCATATCAAAGATTTGGTATTGCCTGAAGGAGTAGAATGTTTAGAAGACCCTGAATCTGTTCTCTTAGTCATTTTAGCCCCGAAAGTTGAAGAGGAAGTTACTGAAGCTGAAGTTGCCGAAGGCGAGGAGGAAATTACCGAGCCTGAGGTTATAAAGAAAGGTAAAGAAGAAGTTACTGAAGAGGAAGAGAAGGCAGCAGAGTAATTTTCTTTAGTTTTTTTAAAATAATTTAATATATGAAACTTATCGTTGGATTAGGCAATCCTGGAAGACAATATCATTATCACAGGCATAATGCAGGTTTTTTATCTTTAGATTATATTGCACAGTCCCTTGATATTGAAATAAAAAAAAGGAAGTTTAATTCCCGATATGCTCTTTTTACATACAATGGTAAAGAGGTCTTATTTGTTAAGCCTCTTACATTTATGAATTTAAGTGGTAATTCAATAAAAAGCTTTATTTCATTTTTTAAAATTTCGGCAGCTGATGATATCCTTGTAATTGTCGACGACGTCAATTTGCCTTTTGGGAAATTACGTATAAGAAAAAACGGTAGTGCCGGCGGACATAATGGCATTCAGTCAATTATTGACAGTTTAAAGACAGATGAATTTGTCCGGCTGCGTGTTGGTATTAATAAGCCTGAGGGCGATGTACCACTTAAGAGATATGTTTTAAGTCCTTTTTCTTCCGAAGAGAAAAGAGGGTTTCCGAAGCTTTTTGACAGGATAAAAGAGGCATGTTTCTGTTGGTTGGAAAATGGAGTTAAAATAGCTATGCAGGAATTTAATTGATAATTGTAAGTAACTATAAATAAAAGAATTAAATTCCTTGATATGCAGTTTACTATGTGTTAAACTAACCTACTTTTTTAATATATTTGTGCCAAATTGGTGTGTAAAATTAAAGTGAAGGATAGAGTTAATTTATGAAGAAAAGATATGAATGTATTCTATTGTATAATCCAAACTTAGATGATGAATCCCTTAAGAAAGAGATTGCTAATTTTGAGGGTCTTATTTCTAATAACGGAGGAAGTATTCTGAATAAATCCATACCCAAGAAAATTGAGATGGGTTATATAATAAAGAAGAAAAAAGAGGGGCATTATATAGTTATTGATTTTGAAATTGTAGCGGATAAGATTAAAGAACTCGATAGTACTTTAAGATTAAATGATTCCATCCTGCGTTTTACATTTATTGTTAAGCAAGAGAAAGAAGCAGTTTTATAACTTTTTAAATAGGGGCGATAGATATGCCAGCAAATGTAAATAAGGTTTTTATTTTAGGTAATTTAACACGTGATCCTGAGCTGCGCTATATTCCTTCGGGACAAGCAGTAACGTCATTTTCAGTTGCGGTAAATAGGACATATAATGCCAGAAGCGGAGAGAAGAAGACTGAAACCGATTTTTTACGTGTCGTAACGTGGGGAAAACAAGCTGAAAATTGCAATCAATACTTACGAAAAGGGAGTTCTGTTTTCGTTGAGGGCAGACTTCAGAGCCGCAGTTGGCAGGCTCAGGATGGTACTAAACGGACAACTATAGAAATAGTTGCTCAAAGTGTTCAGTTTTTATCAAAGAGTACCAGAGGAAGAGAGCCGGAAAGAAATGAGTCCGGTAGCGATAATAGAAAGGAAGAAATGATTATTGATGATTCTTTGACGGCGAATGATGAAGCCCAGCCGATACGTATTTCTCCCGATGAGCTTTCTCCTGACAATGAAGTTCCTTTTTAGATATTAATTAACTATAATTTTATAGTATAATATAAATTTGAAATGAGGTTTTAATGTTCAGACAAAAGATTAGATCCTGTAGGTTTTGCGCAAAGAATAAAGCAGAGGAATCAATTGATTTTAAAAACATTGAATTGTTAAAAAATTTTATAACTGAAAAAGGGAAAATATTTCCCCGTAGAATTTCAGGATGTTGTGCAAAGCATCAACGGATGATAGCCGCTGCGATTAAACGTGCTCGTCATGCTGCACTATTGCCGTTTCAAGCTGATTGAGGCAGATACGCATATATAAAATGGAAGGTGTTATATGGATGTGATTTTACTAGTAGATGTCGATAAATTGGGCAAGGCAGGCGATGTTATCAAGGTCAAGGACGGATATGCTCGTAATTTGCTAATCCCTCAAGAGAAGGCAATTCTTTGCACAAAAGGGAATCGTAAAATTGTCGAAGAGCAAAAGCGATTAGTATCCCGTCGAAAAGAAAAGGAGCTCAAGAGCATTACACAGCTTGCAGAAAAGATTTCCTCTATTTCCTGTACAATTAGGGTTCAGGCGGGCGAGGAAGATAAATTATTCGGGTCAGTAACCAATGCTGATATTCAGGAAGCGTTAGCCCAGGAAGGCATTAATTTGGATAAAAGGAAGATTAAACTTGAAGAACCAATAAAAAAAATAGGTATTTATACCGTTGAAGTAGAACTCCATCCTGAAGTAAAATCTTCTCTAAAAGTGTGGATTGTTAAAGAGTAAGTTTTATTAAATATTGGTTATAAAAATAAAAATTTTGTATCAAAGAGTTCACAAAACCTTATAATAATCATATCAAAGATGGTTGTTACTGAAAAGATACCCCCACAAAGTATTGAAGCCGAAGCAGGTGTTTTAGGTGCAATTCTTTTTGATCCTGAAGCTATTATAAAAGTTATTGAAATTTTACGTCCTGAATATTTTTATCTCGATTCCCACCAGAAAATTTTCAGCATTATGTTTGACCTTTTTGATAAAACCCAGCCTGTTGACCTTATAACCGTTACAGAAGGTCTTAAAGCGAAAAATGAGTTGGAATCTATTGGTGGCGCAACGTACCTTTCTGAACTAACTACTACCGTTTCTACCTCAGCAAATGTTATCCAACATGCAAACATAATAAAAGAGAAGTATTTATTAAGATCGTTAATTTTTGTTGCAACACAAATTGTTGAAGAGTCCTATGAACCTGGTGGAGATGCAAGTGTTATTGTGGATAGGGCTGAAAATCATATTTTTAATATCAGCGGCCATAAGGTTCAGGGTAATGCCTCAAGTATGAAAGATCTTATTAAAGACAGTATTGAGACTATAGATTCACTCTATCAACGTAAAGAATTAGTGACCGGTATTCCAACAAGTTTTTCCAAACTTGATGAAATGACTTCTGGGTTACATAAATCCGAGTTTGTTATCATTGCCGGTCGACCGTCAATGGGTAAATCAGCATTGGTATTGAGTATATGTGAACATGTAGCTGTAGACAATAAGATACCTGTAGCATATTTTTCCCTAGAAATGAGTAAAGAACAATTAGCGCAACGTCTTCTTTGTTCGCGGGCTCGTGTTAATGCACAGAATGTCAGAACTGGTTTTCTTTCTACTAAAGATTGGCCTAAGCTTACCAGCGCTGCAGGCAAACTGTCAGATTCTCCCATATATATTGATGATTCACCTACTATGTCTGCTTTTGAAGTTAGGGCAAAGGCTAGACGCCTAAAGTCTAAGTATGATATTCAGTTAATTATTATAGATTACCTGCAGTTGATGCAAAGCGGTGTTAAGACTGAAAGTAGACAACAGGAGATTTCTGAAATTTCTCGTCGTCTTAAAGCACTTGGTCGTGAGCTTAATGTACCTGTAATCGCTGTAAGCCAGCTGTCCCGCGCTGTTGAAACACGTCAGGGAAATAGACCACAACTTGCCGATTTGAGAGAATCCGGTTCTATTGAACAGGATGCCGATCTTGTGCTTTTATTATTACGAGAAGAATATTATAATCCAACGGAAGAAAATAAAGGAAAAGCCGAGGTTATTATAGGCAAGCAAAGAAATGGACCAGTTGGTTCAGTTTACTTAGCTTTTGTAAAAGAATTAATGAGATTTGAAAATTTATCTATACGAAAAGCCGATTATGAATATAATGAATATAACTATGGTTAAGATAATTTTGAAAATTATTTATTACAGTTTTAGTAAAAGAAATGTGGTCGATAATGGATAATACAAATAAAGTAAAACTTATTTTAGTTTTTATCTTTTTTACGTTTTTATCATGTATTAACCTTTATGCGCAGGAGACAGAAACTGAAGAGAGCTATTTACCCTTTGTATCTGATATTGAAGTTAAAGGTAATCAAATTGTAAGTTCTAATACTATAGTCAATAAGATTAAAACTCAAAAGGGGAAAGAACTTTCACGTGAGGTTATTAATGAAGACATAAAGCGACTTTATTCAACCGGGTATTTTCAAGATGTCCGCTTTGATTTAGTTCCTGACGGTAGGAATTTTCGTGTCATTATTGTTGTAGATGAAAAGCCTGTTGTTAAAACAATAAATATTCAGGGGAATCGAACATTTAATACAGACACATTAAGGAAGTTGGTTAATATTAAGGATGGCCAGATCCTAGACCATCATATATTAAAAGAAGGGATTACCGAAATGCAAAATAAGTATTTTAATAAAGGATATAAATTTGTTACTGTTGATTCCGATGTTTCCGTAAATGAGTTTACTAAAGAAGCTACCGTCAATGTCTTTATTGATGAAGGTCAAAAGTATAAAATAAAAGATATTCGTTTTGAAAATGTCACTGCATTTAAAGAGAGATATTTAAAGAAAAAAATGCAGACTAAAAAAACAAATTGGCTGTTGTGGCGCTCGGGAGTATTTAAAGAAAAGAAGTTTCAGACTGATTTGGAAAGGATTGCTTATATATACCAGAAAGAGGGATATCTTGATGTTAAACTAAAACCTCGTTTTGAGTATGATCAAAAGAAAAATAAAATGATAGTTGTAATTGCTGTTGATGAGGGTAAGCAGTATATAACTGGTAAAGTAAAAATTGAGGGAAATGTCCTTTTCCCCGAAAGTGAGATTTGGGGTCAACTTGAGATGTTGCCCGGCGAAGTTTATAGCCAAGTCAACTTGATGGAAGATGTTGATTCACTGAGGCGTTTTTATTTTGAGTGTGGATATATTAATGCGATGATTGTTCCTGAGACAAATTTAAACAAAAGCACCGGCCGTGTTGACATAGTCTATAAAATTACTGAGGGTAGTTTATATTATATCGACAAGGTAAAAGTGCGGGGAAATACAAAGACAAAAGATATTGTTATTAGACGTGAATTACGTGTGAGACCCGGTGAGAAGTTCGACGGAGAGAAACTCGAATATTCACAACAAAGACTTGAAAATTTAGGATATTTTGAAGAAGTGTCATATGAGACCGAACCTGGTACGGCTCAAGACAGACGGGATGTGGTATTTAAGGTTAAAGAGAAACAAACTGGTGAACTTTCTTTCGGTGCGGGGTTTAGTTCTATAGATCAATTTATAGGATTTGGTGAGATCGCCCAGCGTAATTTCGATATAACTAACTGGCCTACTTTTACCGGTGGCGGGCAGAGTTTATCATTGCGAGCCCGGTGGGGAAGCGTGACGCGTGATATTGATTTTAGTTTTATTGAGCCGTATATTTTAAACAAACCTATATCGTTCGGTATAAATGCATATAATAGGGAAAGTGAAAGTAATAATTTGGACTTTGATACTCGTCGCCGTGGTATCGGAGTAACTTTTGGGAAAAATTTTACTGATAGATTCCGCGGTAATATAAGATATTTAGTCGAGCATGTTAAAATAAAAGATATATCTGTTGATGCTGACCCTCAGGTCCGTGCTTCCGGCGAGACAAATATGTTGAGCCGGCTTCGTGCTGGTGTTGCATATGATACGAGGGATAGTGTGTTTAATCCTAAAAAGGGTTGGTTTATTAATTCCTCAGTTGAAATGGTTGGTGGATTTCTTTTTGGAGATCAAGATTATTACAGTGCACAGGTCGGTGTTACAAAGTTTTTCAATTTTGCCAAAGAACATGTTATTGAGTTTAGAAATAGGGCCGGCATTATTAATGATTTTGGCGACTCAAATCAGGTTCCTGTTTTTGATAGATTTTATGCTGGTGGATTAGGTACGGTGCGCGGTTATAATTATCGTCGTGTGGGGCCTAAAGGCGGCGGAAATCCAATCGGTGGTGAGACATTAATTTTGAGTAGCCTCGAATATGTATTCCCTATTATAGAAAATTTTAAAGGGGTTGCATTTATTGATGTTGGACATGTTAACAAGGATTGTTTTGATATGGATTTTGATGATTTCGCTGTAAGTATTGGTCCTGGATTACGTATAAATACTCCATTAGGGCCAATAACATTATATTATGGATTCCCCATAGCAAATAAGGACGACAAAGATGAACACGGACGGTTTGAGTTTAATATGAGCCGTGGTTTTTAATAGTTAATAATTTTAATAGAACATTCAGGTTGAAAATATTTTTGTTATTAATAACAAGAAAAAACAGAGGGAGAAAGACATGAGTAATTGTAAGATATGTTTATGTGCAGTAGTTTTACTAATGTGCGGTTTGTTTATGTTTACCGGGGTTTGTTTAGCCGGTGAAAGAGGGTATGTTGAATTAAGAACTTTATTTGATAAATATGAAAAGACTCAAGACGCAGATAAAAATTTATCTGAGCTGGCTACTCAAAAACAAGGGGAACGCGATACTTTAGTAAAGGATATAAGGCGGATGAAAGATGAGATGGTTGTTTTAGCCGATAAGGGCGAAGAGAAGGTTAAAAAGCAGGCTGAAATAGACCAAAAAATAAAAGAATTACAAATGTTTGATGAAAAAACACGGGAAGAATTAAGAGAAATTCGTGATACAAATATTCAGGAAATTTTTTCAGATATAAATAAACTTGTTGAGGATTATGGAAAGAATAAAAAGTATGATTTTATTTTTAGCGATCGTGCATTAGTGTATAAAGAAGAAAAATTTAATATTACGAATGTTATTCTCGAAAAATTGAATAATAAGTACAAAAAGGGTAAGAAATAATAAGATTTAATTTTATGAGATCACAAAAGACAATAAAGAATGATATTGCAATAAAGGGTGTTGGACTTCACACTGGTAAACCTGTTGAATTAAAGCTTAAACCTGCTCCTCCTAATACAGGTATTGTTTTTAAGAGAACTGACGTTAGCGGTTCTAAAGGGATATGTGCTTATGTGCCGAATGTTGTTATGCCTGAGCATGGCGGCGGTCGGCAAACGTTGCTTGTTGAAGGTGATGCGAAGGTGCAAACGGTTGAGCATCTTATGGCAACATTATGTGCTTTTGAAGTAGATAATGTTTTAATCGAAGTTAACGGCAGTGAATTACCCGCTCTTGATGGGAGTGCTCTTTTGTATGCTGAGGAGATTCGTAAAAGTGGTATTCAGGACCAAAAAGTACCCCAAGAAATTTTTAAAATAAAAGAGCCCGTTTATCTAGAAAACGGCAGTACTTCGACAGTCGTCCTGCCTTCTTCTGATCTGCGTATTTCATATACCCTAAGTTATAATAATCCTGCGCTATCTGACCAGTATGTTACTTTTGTTATTAATAAGGATACATTTTTAAATGAGCTTGCTTCTGCTAGGACCTTTTGTTTGAAAGAAGAGGCAGAAGCACTTCTTTCACAGGGATTTGGCAAAGGTGCAAATCCGCAGAATACTTTAGTTTTTGAAAATAACCTTCCTATAGAGAATAAACTGCGTTTTCCTGATGAAGCAGCACGTCATAAAGTTGTTGATTTGATTGGGGACCTTTATTTATTAGGTTGTCCTTTAAAGGGGCATATTATTACTAATCGTACGGGGCATAAACAAAATTTTGAGTTGGTTAAAAAATTGTACTCATTAAAAGAAAAAACAAATAATAAAGAAAATTTGCGAAAACAGAGTGGTCCTATTATTGAAGGTCGCACGTTAAATATTAACCAGATTATGGAGATTATGCCTCATCGGTATCCTTTTCTGTTTGTTGACAGAGTACTTGATATTGAACCTGGGAAAAAAGCGATTGCCATAAAAAATATATCGTTTAATGAAAAAATTTTCCTCGGGCATTTTCCCGGTCATCCTATTTTTCCCGGCGTATTAATTATCGAGGCATTGGCTCAAGTTGGCGGTATTGTTACTATGAACAGAGCTGAAAACAGAGGCAAGCTTGCTTATTTTATGAGTATTGATAAAGCCAAGTTTCGTGCCCCCGTATTTCCGGGAGATCAGATGCGCATGGAAGTTGAGGTCATAAAATCTAAAGGAAAAATTGGAATCTGTGCCGGCAAGGCTTATGTCGGTGATAAGCTTGTTTGCGAAGCGGAAGTTAAATTTGCAATAATGGATCGTTAAGCCCCGGTAGAAATGGTTAGCTCAAGGGGTCCAGCCGGGTAATAATATAATTTTCATTATCAGTTTTAATTCATCTCCTCAGTTTTTTATTAATTCATTATCTTAGGATAAAATTATGATTGAAAAAGAAGTTTCGATTCATCCTTCGGCTATTATTGAGTCCGGCGCCGAACTTGATTTTGGAGTTGAAGTGGGCCCGTTTTCTTATATTAAAAAAAATGTAAAGATTGGTGCCAACACCAAAATTAGAGAGCGGGTTAGTATTGAGGGTTGGACTACTATCGGTAAGGATTGTGAAATATTTTCAGGAGCTGTTGTGGGAAGCGTTACACAGGATAAAAAATATAAAGGAGATAAGAGTTTCTTACGTATTGGTAACGGTAATAAAATTCGTGAGTATGTAACTATTAATCCCGGAACCGGAGAAGGGACCGAGACTGTTATTGGTGATAATAATTTGTTGATGGCATACAGCCATATTGCGCATGATTGTATTTTGCATAATAATATTACGCTGGCTAATGTTGCGACACTTGCAGGCCACGTAATTATAGAAGATAAAGTTATCATTGGGGGGCTTAGTGCCGTTCACCAGTTTGTGAGAATTGGAACACTTTCTATTATTGGAGGATGTTCAAAAGTTGTGCAGGATATTCCACCATTTATGATGACTGATGGGCACCCCGTAAAGGCTTATGGAATTAACTCTGTTGGTTTAGACAGAGCATGTATTCCTAAAGAGGAAAAAATGGAGTTGAAAAAAGCTTTTAAGATAATTTTTAGATCAGGGCTTTCTTTAAAAAATATTATTAAACAAATTGAAGAAACATTACCTAAGACACCTACCATTCAAACTCTCCTTAAGTTTTTAAGCAAATCTGAACGGGGTATTTGTAGCTAATAAGCATATAAAGAGGGCATTTTCACATATGGATAAAATTGGAATTATTGCTGGCAACGGAAAATTACCATTTATTGCATCAGAATGCGCTAAAGAAAAAGGATATCAGGTATATGTATGTGCTATTAAAGGTGAAACAGATGCCGGCATACAATCAGTTGCTGATGAATTATTGTGGGTAAAGTTAGGAGAATTAAAAAAGCTGGTTAATTTTTTTAAACAATACGCAGTTACTAATATTTGCTTTGAGGGCAAAATAACAAAAACATCTATTTTTTCCGGTAAAATAAAGCCTGATTTGGATATGGTTCTTCTTTTTTCAAAATTGAAGAACAGAAAAGATGATACAATACTTGGTGCGATTTGTGATTATCTTACTGATAAAGATTTTCATATTATTGCTTCGACATTTTTCCTTGAAAAATGTCTGCCTAAGAAAGGAATATTAACCAAAAAAAAATTATCAAAATCACAAGATGAGGATGCTCACTTTGGTTGGACACTTGCTAAAGAAATTGCCCGCCTAGATATAGGACAATCTGTTGTAGTTAAGGATAAAGCTATTTTGGCAGTTGAGGCTATAGAAGGTACTGACGAGGCGATTAAGCGCGGAAGTCTTTTAGGAAACAAGAATACCATTGTAGTAAAGGTAGCCAAGCCAAAGCAGGATATGCGCTTTGATGTGCCTACTGTGGGTCCTACTACAATAAAAACAATGATAGAAAGCGGCGCGGCTGTTTTAATATTTGAAGCCGGAAAGACAATACTAATTGATCGGGATGATGTTGTCCGGATGGCAGATAAAGCACATATTACGATTGCAGGATTTTAGATTATTTTTTTCTAAGGCCAAGACTGACGGGGCATTCAGACTATATAGTCATTACCTTTCAAAAAGAGTTTCCACAATGATTCGAATACTTCTATTACGTCTCTTAGGTATAATTCTTATTGGATATATTTTTTATCTCCTTTATAGTCATATTTTTACGAAAAAGAGAAAGACCTCCCAAAAGACAGTAAAGGATTTAGAATCAACTGATTACGATAAGGAAGAATGGGAAAGAATCAAGGAGGAATTACGGAAAAAATAGTCATGAGAATTCAGTGGCTAAAGTATGCCCTCATTAGTACAATAATAATAGGAGTGATTGGTATGTGTGTTGATTTTTCAAACTCAGATGATAGTAATTATAAACAGAAACGTGAAGAAATGGTCTCCATGCAGATTATGCGGCGTGGTGTATCGGATGAGCGTGTATTAAATGCCATGCGGACCGTAGAGCGTCACTTATTTGTTCCTGAGCATCAAATGCCGTTTGCATATGAAGATTATCCTCTGCCAATTGGTTATAATCAGACAATTTCTCAGCCTTATATTGTTGCCTTGATGACAGAATTATTAAAGCTTGAAGGTAATGATACGGTATTAGAGGTTGGTACAGGTTCCGGATATCAAGCAGCTGTATTGGCTGAAATTGGGTGTAAGGTTTATACTATTGAAATCGTTCCGGAATTAGCTGAGAGTGCCAGAATTAATTTAGAGAAAAGAGGGTATATAAATATTAAGGTTAAGGCGGGTGACGGTTACAAAGGTTGGGAAGAATATGCACCTTTTGATGCAATTATTATTACCGCTGCTGCCGAAGAAGTTCCTCCGCCTTTGATTGAGCAGCTTAGAGAGGGCGGTCGTATGGTTGTACCTGTTGATGTTGATTTTGGATATCAGATGTTGAAAGTCATTTCAAAAGGTGAAAATGGAAATATCCACGAGAAAGATACCATTCCAGTCCGTTTTGTACCTTTGGTAAGAAAAAAATAGTTTTTAACCATTCTTTTATTATACTTTTTTCCATTAAAATGCATGTAAAAAGGTAAACCTTAGCGAGAGATTTTTTTAAAAAAAGACATTAGATTTTTTAAAGGGGCTTCTTACGGTCTGTCTTTTAATGAAAACGGTTGAGTGTTTTTTTCTAACATCTGAAGTTCTTTAAGGGTAAAAGAATTTTTTTCTATGAATATGTTTAAATATTTTTTTAATTTTTTTCTAAGTTTTATTTTAGTATCCTTTACTTGAGCCATGTCAGTATTCCTTCCTTATATCATAATTAAAACTTTACCTGCCAATTTTTCAATATTGGCAAGAGGGGCAAGCACATAAGCCCTTGTAGGCTTATAAGTTATTTATTATATCTACGTCTTTATTTTTGGATAACTTTAGAGTGTTGGGATAAATAGTTGTATTTAGAATGGATTATGAGTTAAGAGGATAATTAGATAAGGGGGAGTTTATTTAAAGTTTCTTGAAGGATCAATTTTTTTAGCCATTTCTTGCAGTTCTTGAGCTCTTTGTGTTATGCCTAATTCATTATAAATATTCGCTAACTTTTGAATGACAAGGGCATTCGTTTCATCGTAGCCTATTATTTTTTCATATTCAGAAGCAGCTTGTTTGAGATTGTTTATTTGAAAATAACATGAAGCTAACAGACTTCGCATCTTTGTGTCAAAGGGGCGTCCCTCAAGACGTTTTTTAAATTGTTCAATTGCCATGGGGATGTTACCCGTTTGGTAATGGGCATATCCCAAAAAACGGCGTGCTTCAAGGTCTTTTGGATTGTTGTTGAGAACAATATTAAGTTCGGAAACGGCCTTTTCATAGTTTTTTAAATAAAAGTAGGAAAGGCCGAGTTTATAATGATTTTCGAAATCATTTGGTTTTTTCTTGGATTTAATTTTAAATTTTTCAAATTCTTTTAAAAAATTTTCACGCCCTCCGAAATAATCAACGAAGTAATCTGTCTCCTTATCCAGGTTAACGTCTTGATTCCGATTTTTTAGTAGGGAACTTTTTTCACTCTTAGAAGCCTCGAGCCTCTTTGGCTTATCAAATGAAGATAGACTTTTAAGAGGTAATTGCGTTGGTGGAGAGGAGTCAACAGTATCCGATTTTTTTTCAATTGTAATAGATGGGATTATTGATCCAATTTCTGCGGTGTTAAAATCTATTGTTCCTCCTTCAAATTTAATAGTTGTCGTTTTTTCATTTTTGTTAATAACAGTGCCTTCTATACTGTACCCGTTTTTAAATTCTATGCTGTCTGCATAAATGTATGAAATAGTTGAAAGATAAGTTATTAAGGATAGAATGATAATTTTCTTTATATTAATATAAATATGCTTTTTCATAAAAAGTCTATTATTATTAACCTTTTATACTATAATAATTGTAACATGTTAGAATAATATTTACCAGAGGCTTAGGCAAGATATATATTTTATACATAATGCTTCAAATCTTATATTATAGTCAAGTTAAGCAAAAAAATTGACGAAAGTTATATTATAGGAGATAGACGCGGATAAAATTAACCATCGAAAAAGACATAAAGAGGTGATAGGAGAATGAAGAGAAAATTGAGGTTTATATTAATAGCTGTCGTGGTATGTCTTTTGATTCTTTTTACAAAAATGTCTGTTTTCCAGACAAGGAATCTTATTGATATCCCTTTGCTATTTATACTGGTTATTGTAGCATTAATTTTCTTTGTTTGGTTTAATTATTTAGGAAAGAAAGATAAAGACGAAGGGTTCATGTGATCTTATTTTCACATTTAACAGAGTGAAAATATATTTTTATTGCTGCATTCTGTTTTCATTATCATAGAATTTTATTCTTATATAAGGCCTGCAAATCCACACTTTTTTTATCTTTCCAATATATTATAAAGCATATTTTTCTTTTTGGTATTTTGATGAAATAATTGCCTTAAGTACTTATTTTACAACAAGATCTATAAAAAATGAGCATAATATTATTACTATAAAATATGCTAAAATTTCGTTTTAATTTAATACAATTAACAACTTGTTTATAATAGAATAGTTATGTTATAATTCTATTCACATTATAGCTCGTCCTATGTCCAAGAAATGTATAAATTATAGCAGCCAAAAGTGTTATGATTTATTGTTTGGACTGAATACAAGACTATAAATGTTAAAATTAAATAACAATATAAATAAACAATAATAATTGTGTGTTTACATACAATTTTATTTAATTTATGAGGGAGTATAGTGTGATGAATGAGAGTAAAAATACTTCTAATCAAAATCCAAAACCGGAATTCAAACGGCCTGACAATAAATTTAAACCTGATATGAATCGCAATAAAGTTGTTATTGCTGTTTTAATTATTGTGACTGTTCTTATAATAATACAATTTTTTCTTTTTCCTGAAATAATAATTAAGAAGTTAACGTATAGTGAATTTTATAATATAGTTTCGACTAATCGTGAGACCGGAAAAATAGTTTCTTGTGAGTTAGTTGAAAATCAAATACGTGGAAAGTTTCACTCCGGAACTTATTTTCAGGTTAATGTTCCTCCCGGAGATTTGGAACTTATACCTATTTTAAGGGAAAATGTACCAGATTTTACCGTTAATCCGCCTCAGGTTTTCTGGCGTAATATTTTATATTCCATTCTGCCGGTACTTTTTTTAATCGGGTTTTTTTATTTTTTCCTTTACCGGGGGGCACAGCAGGGGGGTGGAAGGATTCTCTCGTTCGGAAAATCACGTGCACGTCAGCTTACGCCTGATAGAGAACGTATAACATTCAATGATGTAGCCGGAGTTGATGAGGCAAAAGAAGAATTACAAGAAGTAATTGAATTCTTAAAAGACCCTCACAAGTTTCAAAAGCTCGGCGGTAAGATTCCCAAAGGTGTTTTATTAATGGGGCCTCCGGGGAGCGGGAAAACCCTTCTTGCCAAGGCGGTCGCTGGAGAGGCAGAGGTACCGTTTTTTTCAATTAGTGGTTCTGATTTTGTAGAGATGTTTGTTGGTGTAGGAGCTTCACGTGTGAGGGATTTATTCGAGAAGGGAAAAAAGTCTGCAAAATCTTCAGGCAAAGGGTCAATAATATTTATTGATGAACTTGATGCCGTGGGGCGTCAGCGTTTTGCGGGTATTGGTGGAGGTCATGACGAGCGTGAGCAGACATTGAATGCTCTTTTAGTAGAGATGGACGGCTTTGATACACAGGTTGGTGTTATTTTAATCGGAGCTACAAATAGGCCCGATGTTCTTGACCCTGCATTACTGCGTCCCGGCAGATTTGACAGACAAATAGTCGTTGATAGGCCTGACATTAAAGGAAGAGAGGGGATTTTAAGGGTTCATGTACGTAATGTTAAATTGGACGACTCAGTCGATCTTGTAAAAATTGCCCGACAGACATCCGGTTTTTCTGGTGCGGATTTAGCTAATTTGGTCAACGAAGCAGCTCTTCTCGGGGCAAGACTGGGCAAAGAATCGGTTATGCAGGAAGATTTAGAGGCATCAATTGAAAAAGTGATGGCCGGACCTGAGAGAAAGAGTAGAATTATTTCAAAGAAAGAAAAAGAGATTGTCGCTTATCATGAATCTGGGCATTCTTTAATTTCTTTACTGCTTAAATCACGTGACCCCTTACACAAAGTATCAATTATTCCACGGGGGCGTTCTGCATTAGGATATACATTACAGATGCCTCTTGAAGATAGATATCTGATAAAAGAGCGCGAAATTTTAGATAAGATAACCATTCTTTTAGCTGGACGAGCTGCTGAAGAGATTATTTTTAAAGAAGTTACTACGGGTGCGCATAATGATTTAGAGGTTGCAACCGAGTATGCTCAGAGGATGGTATGTGATTTTGGCATGAGTGAAAAGTTAGGTAATATGACTTTCGGCAAACGCGACAAGGAAGTATTCCTCGGCAGAGATTTATTTACAGAGAGGGACTATTCTGAGAAGACGGCAATATTAATCGATGAAGAGCGTAAAAGAATTGTTGACCAGTGTAAAAAGAAAGCCAGAGATTTACTTTTTGAGAATGAAGATAAGTTACGAAAGCTGGCAACTACGTTGCTTGAACGCGAAACATTAGATGGTGAAGAAGTGCGGGAGATAGTGGGCATTCCCAGGGAAGAAGATCCCGAAGCCGAGAGCGGTGAGAATAAAAAGAATCAGTCTGATGCAAAAAAAGAATGAAATGCTTTTCAAGGCCCGTCGTTTTCGGTTTGATTTTTCTAAAAAGAGGAAAGTCCTCATCGTAGGTATTTTAAATATTACCCCTGATTCTTTCTCAGACGGTAATCGTTATTCAAGAGCAAGGGATGCTTATAAGCAGGCTCTTCGATTGGAAGCCGAAGGGGCGAATATTATTGACATTGGAGCTGAATCAACTAGGCCTGGTTCTTCGGGAGTTTCCGAGTCCGAAGAATTAAGAAGGTTAATTTCCCCTTTGGAAAAAATTATTTCCAAGGTGAAAATACCTATATCAATTGATACGTCTAAAGCATGTGTTGCGGATGAATGTCTCCGAATCGGTGCATCGATTATCAACGATATAAGCGGTTTGAGAAGGGATTCCCAGATGGCTTCTGTAATTAAAAAATATAAAGCGGGAGCTATCCTGATGCATATGCGCGGTAAGCCGTCTACGATGCAGAGTTTTACTCATTATGATAATCTTATAAAAGACATCTTGAGGGAGCTTAAAGAGAGTATTAAAATCGGCCTTAATGCTGGAATTGAGTTTAACCGTTTAGTTATTGATCCCGGGATAGGTTTTTCTAAAACAGCGGAACAGAATTTAGAAATTATACATTATTTAAAGAAATTTCTTGTTTTAAAAAGACCTGTTCTCCTAGGCCCTTCCCGCAAGTCATTTATTGGAGCAGTACTTAATCGTAATGTAGATGAAAGGCTTTCGGGAACCCTGGCCTCGCTAGGGTGTGCGGTTAATAATGGTGTTAATATGGTCAGAGTACATGATGTTAAAGCTGTAAGTGATTTTCTTAAGATGATGCATGCAATTAATTCTGTCTAATATTTTTTAAATCAAGAGGAGAAGTTTACAATGTCAGGTCATTCGAAGTGGAGTAGTATAAAACATAAAAAGGGGGCGGCAGATGCAAAAAGGGGGAAGCTCTTTACAAAGCTTATAAAAGCTATAACTGTAGCTGCACGCAACGGCGGAGGTGATATAGATAAAAACCCTGCATTAAGAGTGGCAATAAGCACGGCCCGTAATTCGAACATGCCAAATGATAACATTGATAGGGCTATTAAAAGAGGAACAGGTGAATTGGAAGGTGTGAATTATGAAGAAGTATTTTACGAGGGATACGGCCCAGGGGGAGTTGCTGTTTATATACAATGTTTAACTGATAATAAAAATAGAACAGCTTCTGAGATAAGAAATCTTTTTTCTAAAAATGGGGGCAATATGGCAGGAGCGGGTTCTGTTTCATGGCTTTTTGAACATAAAGGATTAATAGTCGTTGAAGCCCAGAAGGTAAAAGAGGAAAAACTTATGGAACTTGCCGTTGATACAGGTGCTGAAGATTTCTCTAGAAGCGGCGATGTCTTTGAAATAATTGTTGCACCTCAGGATTTTGAAAAAATGAAGCAGACACTTATTGACTCTAATATTCCTATTAAGTCTTCTGATTTAACATATTTACCTAAAAGTCAGGTCAATGTTACATCCGATGCTGCACATAATGTGTTAAAATTAGTAGATATGCTTGAAGATCATGATGATACTCAAAATGTATATGCAAATTTTGAGATACCTGACGATATTATTGATAATATCGAATAATTTTAAGTTGAGGTAGAGTTATGAATAAAGAGACTATAGTTGCAAAGGTTAAAAGGTGGCAGGCTGAGTTGGCCGAAATTGTTGCCACACTCAATGGTGAGGGAAAGAGCGGTCCCATACTTCATATTTTAAAAAAGCGTGTAGTGGATATGGATAACTTGATAGAAGCCATTCAAGATAAAAGTTTTATTTCTCCTGGAGATGTTGAATTTGAGCCGGAACCTGTTATGGATGAACTTGAGCAAAAAGTTAAGAAAGTTAAAGAAGGAGTAAAAAAGATTAAAAAGTTATCCATCGAGAAGAAAAAGATTATTAAAGATTTAGAGAAGGATGAATAAAGGTAGAAAAGAGTTTTCTATATGAAGGTGATGGGCATTGATCCCGGTACCATAAAGATGGGAGTTGGGCTTGTTGATGCGAGGAATGCTACACCTGAGGCATTGTATTACCAAACAATAACGTTAGGAAGGAAGAATTCATTACATAAACGACTTAAAGAAATTTACGAAAAGTCATTATCTATATTCAAAAAATGGCAGCCGGATGTCATTGCCTTAGAAGACGTATATTATGGTATGAGTTTTAAGTCTGCCATAAGAATTGGGGAAGCACGTTGTGCAGTTATCCTTGCTGCAACAGAGCAGAATATTCGAGTCATTGAGTATCCACCAGCACGGGTAAAAAGTGCTGTTGCAGGTTTTGGCAGGGCCGCTAAAATTCAGGTTCAACATATGGTAAAACAAATATTGGCTCTTAAGGAATTACCTCCCTCTGATGCGGCAGACGCACTGGCTTTGGCAATTTGTCACATAAATGATAAAACCAAAATTGCATATTAGAAGGAAACTATGCTAAGTTTTTTAAAAGGGGTATTAATTGAAAAACATCCTACAGTAGCATTAATCGAATCAGGCGGAATAGGCTTCGAAGTTTTCATCCCGCTTTCTACATATTCTAAACTGCCGAGTAATGATGAAAAGGTACAGCTTAATGTTTATCTGCATGTCAGGGAAGATGCGTGGCAGCTTTTTGGATTCTGGACTTTAGAAGAGAGGGAATTGTTCAAACTTTTAATTTCTATTTCTGGCATCGGACCCAAGCTTGGCATAACCGTTCTCTCTGGTATTGGTATTGATAACTTTAAAAAGGCCGTAGTTAATCAGGATGTTTCGTCTCTCATTTCTATTTCTGGCATAGGTAAAAAGACAGCTGAGAGAATAATTATTGAATTAAAAGAAAAAGTGAGCATAGATAAAGGACTTGGACCTGATGTGGGTTTAGATTTTGTTGGGGCAGAAGATCTTTTATTAAAAGATTCTGTTACTGCGCTTATTTCATTGGGATTTAAAAAACACCAGGCACTCACGGGCGTGAAGAAAATTTTAGCCCAGGAGGGCAGGGAAAATCTTAGCGTTGAAGATATCATACGCCGGTCTTTACAATATATTTGAAAACCAATAAGAAAGGGAGGTAGACAGTGTTTAAAAAAATGATTTTGACTTTTATAATCGTTGTATTATTTTTAAGTAATATTACTTTTGTTTATGCACAGGATTCCGCCGATTCATGGACAAATAACTATGTTTTTAATAGAGGAATATTTGGCTGTGTATATAAAGTTGTTATGCTTCCTCTAAAGGCTATTGAATATGTAATATTCGGCCGGTATGGGGTATGTGCAATCGATGATTATTTTAAAATTAATAGAGTATGTGCTGAGCAAAAGCCAAAATATTAATGCATTTATTTAACATAAGACAATAATATGGATAAAAGAGTTGTTTCTTATAATCTTAAAGAAGAAGATCTTGCATTTGATATTTCGCTGAGGCCTTCGCGTCTTGATGAATTTATTGGTCAAAGCAAGGTAAAAGAAAATCTTGAGGTGTTTATTGCCGCAGCTAAAAAGCGTGGAGAGCCTCTTGACCATATACTGTTTTTTGGTCCTCCCGGACTGGGTAAAACTACCCTGGCGCATATTATTGCTGGTGAGATGAACATGAATATTAAAACTACATCGGGACCTGTTCTTGAGAAGCCCGGTGATTTAGCAGGACTGGTTACAAATTTAAACCAAGGAGATGTGTTTTTTATAGACGAGATTCATCGTTTGTATAAAACTGTCGAAGAGTATCTTTACCCTGCTATGGAAGACTTTTTTCTTGATATTATGATAGATAAAGGTCCCAATGCACGTTCGGTTAAAATAAATTTACCGCATTTTACCCTTATCGGTGCCACAACCAGGAGTGGACTTCTTACCTCTCCTTTACGGGCTAGGTTTGGTATTGTTTTGCGTATAGGTTTTTACCAGCCAAATGAGTTAGCCCAGATTATTTTAAGGTCTGCTAAAATTCTTGATATTTCAATTGATAACGAAGGTGCTTCTGAAATAGCAAAACGTTCACGTGGAACGCCCCGTATTGCAAATAGACTACTAAAACGTGTAAGGGACTATGCCCAGGTGAGGGCCGGCGGGACTATTGCCCGTGACATTGCACATGCTGCCCTGAAGATGCTTGATGTGGATGAAGCAGGATTAGATGAGATGGACAGGAGGATTTTAAATATAATTGTTAATGAGTTTAACGGAGGACCTGTTGGAGTTAATAATCTTTCTATAGCAGTGGGTGAGGAAGCTGAGACCTTGGAAGAGATTTATGAGCCTTACCTTATTCAAAAGGGGTTTATGAAAAGAACGTCGCAAGGTAGAGTTGCCACAAAGTTAGGATATGAACATGTGGGGAAAGACTTCACGTCTTCACAGGAAACTTTGTTTTAAGATATTAATATGCAGATTTCTTTTATTGCCCGGATAGTTATTACGTTTGGTATAATACTTATTGTATTTGGAGTTTTGCTTATTATATTTGAAAAGGTGCCCGGCATAGGGAGATTGCCGGGGGATATTTATATAAAAAGAGAAAATTTTTCGTTTTATTTTCCTTTGACTACGTGCATCTTGCTGAGTTTAATTATTTCGTTTTTGATAAAAATATTTTTTAAGAGATAACCCACAGAATAATACATTTATTAAGGAAAAAACGATAAGGTATTTATATGGCACAACAGATCGGCTATATACTTAGTTTTTGGAAACCAATTTTAGAGATTGTAATTATTTGGTTTGTCTTGTATCGGATTCTTAATTTTATCCAGGGCACTAGAACCGTACAGGTTGTTATCGGTTTAGTTATACTTATGCTTGTTGCTGCTTTGTCTCGTTTTTTTGGACTCACAACAATTAATTGGATTTTGACTAAGTTGTTTGCAATCGGAATTTTTGCATTTTTTATTATTTTTCAACCTGAATTACGCCGGGCATTAGCCCGTCTTGGTCAGAATGCCGCATTCCGCACATTTGTTAAAAAGGGCGGACTCCTGGATGAGATTGTAAAGGCTTGCGAGCAACTTTCAAAAAAGAGAATAGGTGCTTTGATATCAATTGAGCGTGATATCGGACTTCGTAATTATGTGGAAAGTGGGATAATAATTAATGCAAAAGTAAGCGCCGAGTTAATTGTTACTATTTTTACTGAAACAACGCCTCTTCATGACGGGGGCATAATTATAGAAGAAGACAGGATTGCCTCATGCGGCTCATTGTTTCCTCTATCACAAAATCCTAATATCAGTAAGACATTGGGGACGCGTCACAGGGCTGCCTTAGGGCTTACTGAGGAAACGGATGCCGTTACTATCGTTGTCTCTGGTGAGAGCGGAGCTATTTCCGTTGCTGTTAACGGTCATATGACTAAGAATTTAGATTCTGACGGGTTACGGAGAGTGCTCAAAAATTTATTTAGGCCGGATAAACAACAGAAATCGATTTTAGAAATGTGGAAAGGATTTAGCATTGGTAAAATTCGATAAAAATAAATTGTGGATACTCATAGCCTCTTTTATCTTAAGCGTGGGACTTTTCTATTATATCAGCGGTGAAGAAAGTGTTGAAATCGAAAACCGTGTTTTTTTAAAAATCATTCCTCCCAAGGGAATGACTATTCTCGGCGGACCTAGGAGGATTGTCAAGGTAAGTCTTTCAGCCCCTCGGAATATTCTTGCTCTTCTGGGTACACATAAACTTATTGCGACACATGTGATTAGCGGGGTAAAAAAGGCTGGCGAATATTCTTTTAGTTTACGTGAGGGTGATATCAATCTTCCCCGACCAGATATAAAAGTAGTTGATATCATGCCCCGACTTATTACCATTTCATTAGATGAAGTTATCTCAAAAAAACTTTTAGTCAAGGCGAACATAGTCGGAGAGCCTGCAGAAGGGTATGTAGTAGATGAAAATAATATCCTGAAAGATCCAACAGCTGCCCTGGTCAAGGGACCTCAGAGCAGGTTGGACGGTAAAAAATTTATTCTTACTGATTCAATAGACGTTGTAGGGCATATTCGCTCTTTTAGGATTCGGGTTCCTTTGAAATATAGTTCTCAATATACGGTAGTAAGTAAAGAACTTATTGATGTTTTTGTACCCATTCGACAGGAGGAGTTTAAAAAAGTTATTAAAGATATTCCTGTTAATATACTTAATGCTCCATCAAATAATTATTTTGTTACAGTTGACCCTCCTCTTACGGAACTTTTCCTAAAAGGGTCTGAGAAGGTTTTAAATAAATTGGATAAAAAGGGTATACTTGCTTATATCGATGTTACCGAACTTTCCCGCGGGGAATACCAACTCCCGCTAATGCTTAGCCTTCCCTCCGAGATTTCATTATCCGGAGACATACCAATTATAAAGGTAGTCATTGAGGAAGCCATAGAAGAACTGCCGGTTGTGCCAGCTATCCCTCCTGAAATAGCTAAAAAGGAGGAAGGCAAGTAGTACTTTTTTCCCTAAGAACAATTTTAAATTAAAATATTTTATTTGAAATATTAAATTACAAATTGTAAAGAGTTTTTTCTAGTAACTGAGCAAGGAATATTTATATGATAGAATTAGGAGTTAATATTGACCATGTTGCTACCTTACGACAGGCACGGGGTGAGGCTCAGCCGGACGTATTAGAAGCTGCACGCATTGTTGAAGCAACCGGTGCAGATGGTATTACGATTCATTTACGTGAGGACAGGCGTCATATTCAGGATGATGATGTGTATCTTTTACGCAGGGAGATTAAAACCCGTCTTAATTTAGAGATGGCTTTAAGTGAGGAAATAATAGCTGTTGCCTTGTATGTCGTGCCGGATCAGGTTACCATTGTACCTGAGAAGAGGCGGGAGCTTACGACTGAAGGCGGTCTTAATGTGCTTCGTGAGCATAGGAAAATTGAGCGTGCTATTGTACGTTTTAAAAAGAAAGGAATAAAGGTGAGCCTTTTTATTAATCCCTTACTCAATGTTGTAAGAAAGAGTGCTTCATTGGGAGCTGACGCTATTGAATTACATACGGGAGCTTACGCACAGGCTTTTCTGAGAGATTCTTATGTTGGGCAATTGAGGAAACTTCACATGGCTGCTCAGGAAGCACATAATTTTGGGTTACAGATTAACGCAGGGCATGGTCTTGATTATGATAATGTTACCTGTGTGTGTAATATAAGGCATCTTGCCGAGTTGAACATCGGTCATTCGATTATTTCAAAAGCGGTTTTTATAGGGCTCGGTAATGCAGTTATAGAAATGAAAAGATTAATAACGCGCAGGGGAAAGACATGTCGTCCAAGACAATTAAAAAAGAAATAAGGGCGAGTTTGAAAAGGAAGGCTGATTCTCATAAGGGGGATTACGGCAGGGTTTTAATCATAGCAGGCTCCCCTGGAATGACTGGTGCGGCTGCATTAACATGTTTGGGAGCTCTAAGGAGCGGCGCCGGACTCATTACGCTGGGGATACCGAAGAGTCTGAATTTTATCATGGAGGAAAAACTTACCGAAGTAATGACTTACCCTCTTCCCCAAACACGAGAAGGAACCTTCAGCCTAAGGGCAATCAAGCCGTTACAATTATTAATTAAGCGGCATGATGTTTTAGCAATAGGACCGGGTATTTCTCAAAATGCAGAAACCAAACAATTAGTTCGTGCAATAATAAAGACTACATCAATCCCTTTAGTCATTGATGCCGACGGTATTAATTCCCTGGTTGGGCATTCAGAAATACTTGCCAAAAAGAAATCTTCTGTTATAATTACACCACATCCGCGGGAATTTTCACGAATTTTTAAGGTTAACGTGAATGAAATTCAGCGCCAGAGAAAGAATATAGCTTTAAGGTATTCTTTGAAATATGGTATTATTGTGGTTTTGAAAGGGCATAAGACTATAGTAGCCCATGGTAAATCTAGCTTTTGTAATATTACGGGCAACGCTGGATTAGCAACAGGCGGAAGTGGCGATGTACTTACAGGCATTATTGCTTCATTCCTTGGTCAGGGAATAAAGCCTTATTTAGCTGCAAAGTATGCAGTATATATTCACGGTCTTGCGGCCGATTTAGCGGCACGTGATAAGACTCAAGTGTCTTTAATACCTTCTGATCTTTTAGAATATTTACCTCGTGCTTTTAAAGCATGTGGATGTAGATAATTGGAAAGAGGCATAGTGCTCGCCTGCCTCGTGCAGACGACGGGCTCTATGCTCGTATTATTGACTTCAGCTGGCGTAGCTCAACGGTAGAGCAGGGGTTTTGTAAACCTCAGGTTGGGGGTTCAAGTCCCTCCGCCAGCTTACGCTTACGCGTAAGCGGGGAGATACCCGAGTGGCCAAAGGGGACAGACTGTAAATCTGTTGGCGTTAGCCTTCGAAGGTTCGAATCCTTCTCTCCCCAGTTTTTCATCCATGAAAAAACAGATTGCCGCGGAAAGATCCATCCGTGGATAACGCAGATAAACGCGGATAGTTGGATTCTGCGCCTCTTGCATTCATCCGTGAATTCGGCGCATCCGCCACGTCGTGTGGCGGAGAAGCGAAGCAATCGGCGCGACCTAATGGGAGCGCAATGTTACCTGGATGGTAACATTAGATTGCGGAGGGGAGCCTACGCAGGAGTCCGCTGGATGCGGACGACATAGTAGGCGAATCCTTCTCTCCCCAGTCTTCGTTCTGAATGAAAACTATTGCGGAGTAAATTCGGCTGAATGACTTATGTCGTCCTTCGGACTCCATAAGTCATAATTTATAAAGGCGGGCCTGCCCCTGCCACGAACATGGCAGGCAGGCGCCGAAGTTTTTTATGGCAGACGAGAAGTGGTAATTGAATTACATTGATTATTGCTCCGCCTCGAAGATGTCGGAAAGTAATTATTTAGCCGATTGAGCAGGAGTTAGAATAATACTGTTTTTTGAGGT
>CAZLCT010000021.1:0-28892 GCA_964558015.1 uncultured bacterium
GGAAATATGCGCGCCGTAAAAATAAATTATTTAAAAACAGAAATTTGCACCAGCGAGTTTTTATTACAGGCGGTGCCGGATTTATCGGTGCGAATTTAGTCGAGTACCTTATCCGAAAAGGATATCGTAATATAAAGATATATGATAATTTATCTGCAGGCAGAGTAAGTTATATTGACCGCGTCTTATCTAGTTTCGGACATTTCAAAAAGACAAAATCAAAGACTAAAATTACATATCGCTTACCTCTTAATCCTTACCCCTTAATCCTAAAACTTAGAGTTGCTGATATTTTAGATTCAAGCACTCTTATTCGTGAGGCCAGGGGATATGAGAAAATAGTACATCTTGCTGCCTATACGAATGTAGTAGAATCACTCAAGAACCCAAAAGCAGATTTTCAGGTAAATTCAATAGGCACATTTAATGTGCTTGAAGCAGCACGCAAAAACAGAGTGAAAAAATTTATATTTGCTTCATCGAATGCCGCAGTAGGTGAGCAAATCCCTCCTATAAATGAAAAAATGGTTCCAAAGCCTATTTCTCCGTATGGGGCAGATAAATTAGCAGGGGAAGCATTATGCAGCTGTTATTATAACTCCTTTGGACTAAAGACAGTATCACTGCGTTTTGCCAATGCATATGGGCCTTATTCAGAGCATAAGACATCAGTAATAGCTAAATTCTTGAGAAGGATTAAAAACGGAAAACCTTTAGAAATATTCGGTGACGGCAACCAAACACGTGATTTTATTCATGCACGAGACATATGCCAGGCTATTTACTTATCCCTTAGTCCTCCACAAGATAGTCCTTCCCCTTGGGGAGAAGTTTTTCAAATAGCCACGGGTAAAGAGACGAGAATAATAGATCTAGCCGGAATGATAAAAAAAATGGCGGTTAAAAACAATTTAGCTAAGGTACAGATAGTATTTAAACATAAACGAAGGGGCGAAATTATAAAGAACTATTCGGATATTTATAAAGCGAGGAAGTCACTAAATTTTGTAGCAAAAGTTAAAATATTAGATAGTATTGAAGAATTACTTCAAATCCAAGGTTCATAAAAAATGTCAAATTTAAGAATAATTAGTTTAGTTGTTGGTTTTATTAGTTTATTATTATCATTTGCTATATTTAGAGGGCCACGCTGGCGAAGGTCAAATTTTATTTTATTTGGAATTTTAAGTCTTTTACTTATTGGATCTTCCCTTAATCCTAATTTATTAAATACTATTATGTCAATTCTTGCTCTCAAAATGGAGCAGAGGGGACGTATTTTAGTTCTTTTAATTTTTTCTAATATTTTTCTATGGTTTATTCTACTGTATCAAAAGATAAAATATGATGATTTAATATATCAATTTGATGTATTAGTAAGAAATCTAGGTATTAGTGAAGCTAAATTATTGCTTCTAGATAAAAAAATGGAAGCAAAAGAGATTATGGTAATTATTCCTGCTTACAATGAAGCAGAAAACTTGAAGTTGATTTTATCAAAGATACCTTCTATTGTAGAAGATAAAAAAGTTGGTGTTATTGTTGTAGATGATGGAAGCAATGATAATACCATTGAAATTGTTCAAAGTTTTGGATATTTGACTATAAGAAATATGACACATCGTGGTGGAGGAGCAGCATTACGATTAGGGTATGATGTTATTAAATACCTAAATCCTGAAGTTATTGTAACAATGGATGCTGATGGGCAACACAACCCTCAAGAAATAAGTCGCCTTGTAAACCCTATTCTTCAGAATAAATACGATTTTGTAATAGGTTCACGACTTCTTGGGGCCAAAGAAAAAGATAACCGATTAAGATTTGTTGGGCTTCTTATATTTAATAATATTATTAATTTTCTACTTGGGACTAAAATATCTGATTGTTCTAGTGGTTTTAGGGCTTTTAAGGTTGGTTTATTAAATTATATTACATTTGAAGAAGATCAGTATCATACAAGTGAATTGATAATAGAAGCTGCTAAAAAAGGAGTTAGAATAGGTGAGGTTCCAATAACTATTGCAAAAAGACACTATGGAATAAGTAGGAAGGGTGAGGATTGGAAATATGGTTTAAACTTTGCCAAAGTCATAATAAAAACATGGTGGAGATAAATTATATTTTAATGTAATACCTGTAAAATATTATTTATAGAATTTGTTATGGCAAGAAAAAAAATAAAAAGGGAATTTTTGAATGATTTAGAATATAAAAAAATAGAAGCTAACAGGAGTGATTTATTAGCATCGAAAATTATAAGAAGATATCGTAATTCATATAGCCTAAGACGTCTATATGAAAAGTATAACAATAAAATTCTTAATGTAATAAAAAAAAATAGAAACAATAAAGAAAAGCTGCTTGATTTAGGTTGTGGTTTTGGGGATTTCATTTTAGATGCCAGTAAAGAAGTTGATTTTATTTGTGGGGTTGATTTAGGGAAAAAAAATATAATTTTAGCAAAAAATAATACAGGAAATATAAAAAATGTTAGATTGATACGTGCTGATGGGGAACGCCTTCCGATCAGGAATGATTGTTTTGATTATGTTGTAATGAAAGGTTTTATCCATCATCTCGGTAATCCGAATATGGTTTTTAATGAGGTCAAAAGGGTATTAAAAAAAGGGGGCATGCTTATAATTTTTGAGGGCGATGTAACCTCTTTCTACAGAAAAGTTATTCTTGGACTTGCTGATTTAATTAGAATTGAACATGAAAGCAGTTTATTTTCACATTTAGATTATGAAAGTATAAAAAGTTTACTTATTAAAAGTCAGTTTACTGTACATATAGAAAAAATATCAGGGTTATTTGTTCCTCTTGGTCTCAGCGGTTTCGGAAATAAATTTATTTGGAAAATATTTGAATCTTTAGAAATGTTTTTAGAAAACAGATTCCCACTTTTTGGTTGGTATGTGCTCATAACTGCCAGAAAATAAAAATAAGATACTATATTCCGATGGAGCGCATGTATTTATTTAATGAAAAATTTAATAAGGCATTCAATAGCATTATTCTTCCGATAAAATTAATTATTCCACAGCCTTTAATAAAACAGATTCCATACCTAACTACAAATAGAGAAATAAGGGTTGAAAAAGTTTTAGAACATGTCAAGGGTCGTTGTCTTGACATCGGATGTGGGGATAATGAATTGATCAAGGAATACAGATCAAAAGGAGGTAATGGAATAGGAATAGATGTATATCCATGGGATGGAGTAGATAAAGTTGTTTCAGATTCTTCTAAATTGCCGTTTGAAAATAAGAGTTTTGATTGTATTACTTTTGTTGCCTCCTTAAATCATATACCAAACAGAAACGAGGTACTAAAAGAATCTTACCGGATTTTAAAAGAAGATGGGATTATCATTATTACGTTTTTATCACCTATAATATCTTTCCTGTGGCATAAAATATGTTTTTGGGATCAAGACCAAAAAAAACGCGGAATGAAGAACGGTGAAGTTTATGGTTTTACGGGAAACCAAGTTATTGCTTTATTAAATAAAACAGGATATAGAATTGTAGAACAGAAAAAATTCTCATGGGGTCTTAATCATATCTATGTAGGAAGTAAAATATTGTGAGAGAGAAGGTACCATAAGTTTCTATGGTAAGGTTAATTGATATTAGTAGGTATATAAAATGTAAATAATAAATAGATCTTTATTATATGACGAAAATAATTCAAAGCATTCCTATGTGTTTATTAGTAACATTCGCAGGATTTATTACTTTTATGAATCAGAACATTTGTATAACTTCTGATATGAACGAGTATATGAATTACGCCTTAAATATTTTTCTAGCAAGGGGGTATACTACTATAGAAGGAACTTTAGTTTTAATTAGAGGTCCATTATTTCCATTAATGATTGCTGGCTTCTACTGGTTATTAGGTGTTTCTTTATCGAGTGCTTTTTGGGTTGTCAGAATTTTTTCCATTTTAAATCCTGTAATCGTTTATTTTTTGACAAAAAAATTTTATGGAAAATGGACTGGTTGTTTTGCTTCATTTTTGATTCTTACTTCTTATAGTATGAACTATTGGTCATATCGTCATATAGATTCTGTTTGGCCTTTTTTTAGCCTTTGTTTTATTTTGACAATTTATTTGTCATTTGAAAGAAAACTATTTAAGTATTTTATTTTTTCTGGAGTTCTGATAAGTATTGCTTATCTCGTAAAACCAGTTGCATTACTCCTTTTTCCTTTGCCTTTTTTATTGTTTTTTATCAATAAAGATTATAGGGATAATAAAAATTTACCTTCTTTAATCGTTTACATTGCCACTATAGGGATAATTATTACTCCGTGGATATTGTATGTTTATTATCATACGGAAGACTTAAGATATTCTTTTTTGGGTATAGGTGGAGTAGCTGCTGTAGAAGACACTTTAAAGCATAAAATATATTTTTTAATAAACAATTATTTTATTGGGATCATAAATTATTACAAAGGTTATAGCCAGTCGATATCAAATAATTTTTTTATTGCTCCATTATTTATAAGTAGCTGGCTTTTTGTTTTTTTAAAGGCTATAGTTAAAGATAAAATAAGTATTTTAATGGTGTGCATATTTTTACTATTGTCACCTTTTATTTCATTTGTTGGAAGGAATAATTTTAGGATTGGGCAATCTTTACTTTTTATTATGCTATCATATATAATTATTGCTCATTTTGTAGTTTCTATAGGGAATTTTATATTTTTACGTTTTTCTAGATTATTCAGTAAAAAAAATAATATTCAAATTAATACAATTAGATTTGGGAATAGTTTACTTTTGATGTGTCTTTTGGGATTTCAATTATTTATTAATTATGGAAATGACCGAGGCGGATATGAATTTTTAAAAAAGTCTATTTTTTTATCCTCTGATAATATTGCTTGCAAAAATAAAAGCTTCTCAATTAATAATGAATGGAATGAAGTAGCAAGTTGGGTAATGAAAAATATAAATAGTAATTCCTATATTATGTGTAGTTGGTACAATGACAGCCAAATGCTATATTTTTATACACGAGGAAGATATCAGGTAACAACAATGCCATATACTACAGTTGAATGGGGGGCGTATAAGGGAAAAGGCTCTAAAAATACTTTTTCTTTATTTTCGATGGACGATATAAAATTGCCGGCAGCAAGTGATTTATTATTTTTTTCATCGCAGGCTGGAAGTGATGACCCACGATGGAGCAGATGTTGGTTTTTATATGAATCAATATTTCTATCAAATCTAGTAGATAAAAAAATAGATTATTTTATAATTGGACCTGTTTTAAATTTTTTATCATTATATTGTCGTGAACATAACGCATTTGAAGAAGTTTCGTCATTTTACAATGGAAAAATAAAGATATTTAGGGTCAAAACTTCCTTAATAAAAGATATTGATAATAAGAGGTTTATTACGGAACGAACATTAAGATTTTTAAATAATAGAAGATCTAAGAATCCACAAGTACTTAAAATGATTACAAATAACCTCATGAGAGATAAAATGGGATTAACTGGTGAATTTATAAATGAGCTAATATCAGGAGAACTTGATAATAACTTTTACAGAGTAAAGATAAATGAGATTTATTAAGTGAATAAGCAAGTTTATGCAATTAAGAAGTGTTTTTGTTTATTTGCCTGTGGGCTATGTTTTATTTTGTTCAGCCTTATGATTGTTAATAGTAGCACTTGGTATCGTTTTAAGGTAGCAAAGGCATATATGGCGAATAATGAAATAAGAAAAGGGATGCAAATGTTTATAAAAATTTCACGTAAAGAGATGTTGTTTTCAAGAAATCCTAGCGCTGCTTTTTTAAAAAGTAAAATAGATACTGTATATGATGTCAATAGATTATTGGCACAATATTATTTATCAAAAAATAATAAACTAGAAGCTATAAAATATTTTAATAAGCTTAAGGATATCAGACCGTTAGATAAAAGTAATTATGAGCGATTGTTTAAATTATATATAGACTTTGATAATATAAATGAAGCTGCAAATATAGTTGCACAATATAAATTACATACAAAAGATACATTTCCCATAAAATTACCAGAAGATGAAAAGTGGTATTATAAGCTTGGTTTATCTTGTATAGATAAAAAGATGTGGATAGAAGCGAAAGATGCTTTTCAAAAATGTTTAAATAAAAACCAATATTTTGCAGATGCATATTATCAATTAGGAAACATTTATCAAAAATTAGATAATCCTAACGATGCCTATAAACAATATCATTTTGCATTAGAAAATGCGCCTGGACATATTGAGGCATTAAAGAAGATTTGCCAAATCGAAATTGCACTAAGCAATAATGAAAAAGTAAAAAAAATAAAAAAAGCTATTGAAGATTTAACCCCAACGATTGAGTGGTATGTTAATTATTCTAATAAAATTGAGATATTAGGCTATAATATCTCAATGTATGATGCAAATCTTGTTGAAGTGATATTTTGGTTACGCTGCATAGGTAATTTAGAAGATGATTATCGTTTATGGGTTACAGCAATACCAAAGAACAAAAAAAACGAACGATTAAATTATCCTGAATCGGTGGAAAATGTTGGTTTAGCATCATTATTTATCCAACCGACATCATCTTGGAAAATAGGTGAAGTCTATAGGCATCAATACACAAAAAGAATCATTCCTGGTGGATATGATATTCGATTAGGTTTGGTGAGTACTTCTCAAAATAAATTAATAAATATATCAACGCGGAAAAGAGTTTCTTTTTTAAATAATTTAATAATTGATAGAGTGAAGTAATAAAGGAGGACATTATGTTTGCCGAACTTGGTAAAAACTGCTGTGTAATGGGTAATGTTATTTTAGGTTTGAAATATAAAGAAGGATGTGAGAAAGTCATTGTTGGCGATAATGCTACGATACGCAGTAATACTATTATATATGCTGATGTTACCATAGGTGATTATTTTATTAGTGGTCATACTGTTATGATTAGAGAAAATACATCCATTGGTAACAGAGTTATAGTTGGAACGAACACGGTTATTGATGGACATGTTACGATTGGTAATTTTGTTAAGATAGAAACAAATGTGTATATTCCAACTCATGTTACAATAGGAGACAATGTATTTATCGGACCTGCAGTTGTAATGACAAATGACAAGTATCCCCAGAAAATGCGGGATAAATATACACCTATAGGGCCTACTATAAAAGATGGCGTCAGTATTGGAGCTAATGCAACTATATTACCAGGCGTAATTATTGGAAAAGGTTCATTTATTGCAGCAGGAAGCATTGTTACTAAAGATGTTCCCGAATATAGTTTAGCAGTAGGTGTTCCAGCAAAAATTAAAGATTTACCAAAAAACCTTAAAGAATTGAATAGAGCAAAGTCATGGTCATGAAGGAGTCAGTATGTTAAAAGTTGGGATTATAGGTTGTGGTAAAATTGCTGAAAAACATTTGACAGCCTATAATAAAATAGGTGGTTTAGAACTTGTAGTCTCAGACATTGTTGCAAAAGGGAAAACTATTGCGCATCAATATAATGCGAAGTGGTGTGATCATCCTGAGTCTCTGATTAAAGATTCAACAATTGATGCAATTGATATATGTATTCCGACTCCTGCACATAAAGAATATGTCATTAATGCATTGTGCAATAATAAACATGTTTTTTGTGAAAAACCTTTAGCCAGGAATATATTTGAAGCAAAAGAGATAGCAACTGAAGCGAAGAAAAGAAACAAAATTTTAATGGTAGGATATTTATATCGTTTTCATCCTGCATTCAAATTTGCCAAAGCTATCATAGAACAAAATATAATTGGTGTCCCTTATATGAGTATTTTTCGTCTCGGCGGACGTGGTTCTCATAAAGCCTGGAAACATAAAATTGAAACAGGAGGTGGTGCCTGTAATGAAATGCTTGTTCATATGCTTGATCTCATATTATGGTATTTTGGTAAAATTGAGTCAGTTGATAATATCTATGAAGATATTATTCTTAAGCAACGTATTATAGAAGGAAAATCTAGAAAAAGTGATGCCGAAGATATTATTTTATTAAAAATAAAGATGAAACAGGGATGTACAGTGTTATGTGAAAGTGATTTGATAACACCTGTATATATGAATTATGTAGAGATACATGGTGATAATGGTTCATTATGGTTTAGTATAATTAGTGACTTTCCTGTAATACTTTATTGTAAAGAATCTCGTGGAGGTTATACTTTTGGTAAAAATATTATTTCATTTCCGCATACAGATCTTTTCTTTGAAGAGTTAAAAAGATTTGTTGAATGCATCAAGGATAATAAAAAACAAAGTTTCAATTCATTGGAAGATTCTTTAAAGGTAATGGAGATAGTAGATAAAGTTAGAAAGTAGACTCGTGATATCAATATCAAAAACACAACTTGGTAAAAAAGAAATTGATGCAGTTGTTAAGGTTTTAAAATCAGGCAATATTCGCGAGGGAGTGGTATGTCATAATTTTGAGGAAGCATTTGCAAAAAAAGTAGGTGCCCGATATGCAACGACGATGGCTAATGGTACCGTTGCACTTCATGCATCGTTTTTGAATCTAATAAAACCCGGTGATGAAGTTATTGTTCCTTCTATGACATTTTTTGCCACTGCTTCTATGATATGCTGGGCGGGAGGTAAACCAGTTTTTTGTGATATTGATCCGAGAACATTTTGTATAGATATACGTGATTTAAAACAAAAAATTACGTATAAAACAAAAGCGATTGTGCCCGTTCATCTTTTTGGTAATTCTTGCGATATTGATCCTATAATAAAGCTTTCACGAAAACATGGCTTAAAAGTTGTTTGGGATGCAGCACAGGCACATTTCACTCGATACAAAGGAAATGATGTTGGATCATACGGCGATGCCGTATGCTATTCATTTTATGCTACGAAGAATATGACAACAGGTGAAGGTGGAATGGTTACATCTAATAACAGAAATTTTATTAAGAAATGTATATTATTAAAACATCAAGGTCAGGCAAAAAAATATTACCATACAATGCTTGGGATTAATTATCGTATGACAGATGTCGAAGCTGCAATTGGACTTGTTCAATTAAATCGTTTGGAAGAATTTACTGATAGAAGAAGAAAAAATGCTTACAAATTAATCCAACGGCTCAAAGGAATCCCTTTTATTATTACACCATACATGCCAGATTATGCACATCATGCTTTTCATCAATTTACTATTTTATTAAAAAGTTATCCTAAAAAGATGACTCGTGAAAGAATTATATCTACACTAAAAGCTAATGGTATACAGGTAGGGATGCATTATCCTATTCCTTTACATAAGCAGCCCATATTTAAGAAAATTGTTGGAAAACTTTCTTTAGTTAATTCTGAGTTTGTAGCTCGAAGATGTATTTCATTGCCAGTTCATCCTTCCCTTAAAAACTACGAGATTGATTTAATTGTTCAAGAAATAAAAAACACATTGCTATGAAACAATTTTTATTTAAAAGTTTCTCGATCATAATGATTTTAAAAATAATTAACCGACTCCGCAGCATTATATTTTTGCCTGTGGTCGTTAAAGTATTAGGAACGTTTGAGTATAGTATTTTTTCTCAATGTGTAGTAACCATTACCTTTTTAATGCCCATAATAACGTTGGGGTTGAGAGAAACTTGTATACGCTATATTTCTGCTGAAAAAAATAAATCAGCCATAGCTAAGAAGTTTTTAACAATTTGCTTCAGTTTTTGGTTTATTGCGGCTCTTACATTAATTATTGCAACGTTGTTTCACAGGCTACTAGCAGAATTAATTTTTTCGGATAGCCGTATGAGTAAATATGTACTCATCCTGTTCGCACTTTTGGGTATACGCAGCAGTTTATTTCTCATGTTGAGTTTATATCGTGCCTTTAAAAAGGTATGGTTATATGCAGTATTTCAATTTGTGCAGAATATTTTAGAAATATGCTGTGTTCTTATTTTTGTTGCGACAAATACGCTAACTCTTGATTTGCTTTTTTATATTTTTATTGGTGTCGAATTTATACTGTTTACGATTGCCTTTATGCATTTTTTATTACAATACGGGATGACGATCCCACAGTTTACATTTATACCGACTTTTTTAAAATATGGTGTACCACTTGTATTTGGTGAAGCGCTTTTTCTTGTGGTTGATTTAAGCGATAGGTATTTTATTGTGAATATGATTGATTTGAAACATGCAGGTATATACTCCGCTACCTATAATGTTGCCCGATTAATTAATTTTCCTACCCAGGCCATATTATTTTCATTATTTCCGATATTCGTTACGCTCTGGAAAAGAAAGGAATGGGAATCGCTACGTCAATATATCAATTACGCAATTATGTTATATTGTATTATTTCAATTCCAGCCTCTTTGTTTCTATTAAAAACATATAGCTTTTTGATAACGAAATTGGCCTCAGAGGACTTTGTATTATCGGGTCTTCTTGTTGCGTTGATCGTAGGAGGATTTATACTTGTGGGTGTTTCCTACATGTTTCATTATATTGTTTATGTTTCTGAGCGTACGCACATTTTCCCACAAATATTGATAGGTGTGGCGTTAGCAAACCTCATAATGAATTTTATTTTTATTCCATCATGGGGCTTAGTTGGTGCTGCACTCGCGACATGTATATCATATGGATGTTATGTTATTGTGTTAACCATCGTGAGTAAGAAAATATTTTATTGGCGCTGGCCAGTTAAATTCATGAGTGTTACGGTAGCGTGTAGTATGCTTATGTTAGGTAGCATTAGCATGTTTCCCTGTATATCTTTTTTGAATTTAGTCACGGTGTGCATTATTGCGCTGATTACATATGCTATTGGATGGTGTATATTAGGTTCACTCTTTGGATTCAATCCGGTGGTAATTATAAAAAGTATTATGCAAGAGAAGAAGGTCTCACGTGCAGAACAGACAGAAACAATGGGATTCAATAGCGTCTAACTATGAACATGACTCACTGCAGTCAACTATTTGCATAGGAGGTGAGGCAACGCTTAACAACTACATCCATAAGATGCATGTACGCGCACTTAAAAGAGTCATCAATACCTTGGATAGTAATCATTATTATTTTGATGCAGCATGCGGGACGGGTAGACTGTTAAAGGAATTTAAAGCATCCTTTATGCAAGTAATTGGCGTTGACTTTTCACGGAATATGCTCACCCAAGCCTCAAAGGAAGTAATAGGAGGATGTTTTATTCTTGGTGATATCAGCCGTATCCCTTTAAAAAATGGCGTGTGTGATTTGAGTACGTGTGTCATTACCCTTAAGCTTATATCGCCTATCCATAACTTGTTGGCATGTGTAAAAGAACTGGTGCGTGTTACCAAAAGGGGGGGCATCATTGCTATCATAGAAAATACTGCTCGACGGCATGATGAGAGAGAAAACCGTACGTTATATACTCCTGATGAACTTATTGATGTCTTTAGTCAGTCGGGATCACGTTGTGTATATCAGCGAGGCGTGCGCATTCCTTGGATGGTGAGAACATATAAGAGAATTATGCGAAATCTTTTAAAAATCATAGATAGTGGGCAAGAAGATAGCAGGAGCGCAGACAAAATAGAAGAAACGCATAAGAGATGGAAAAGGCATCCCTTATTTATATCGGTATACCAAGTATGCATGCGGATACTATTAGGGTTCTGTTTTATTGTGGATTCGATTTTGGCGCCAAGGATATGTGAATATTTTGCCTCAGAAAAAATATTTGTTTTTAAAAAAGAGAAATAACAATGAGCAAAAAAGGAAAAAATGAATTTGAAGTAAAAATTTTGAAGCCAGAAGATTATTGCTTATGGGATCAATTAGTTAATGATTCATCAGTTGGAACTATTTTTCACCATAGTTTTTGGCTTGAGGCAAATGGAATGCCTTTCGAAATATATGGATGTTTTAAAAATGGAAATCTTGTTGGAGGTATGCCATTGTGTCTGAAGAAAAAAATATTCAATTATAAAATAGGTATGCCTCCTCCATTAACGCCGTATCTTAATATTGTTACACATTCATTAATAAATAATAACACAAAAAAGCAATCTTTCTGTCGAAAAATATCAGAATCTATTATAGATTATTTGAAAAAGAATTATTTACATGTGCAATTTAAAATATCTATGGATGAATTGGATTTAATACCATTCTTAAGAGGTAGTTTTGATATTTCTGTAAAAATAACCTATATACTTAGTTTAGACAATATTGATTTTATATGGAGGAATCTGCATGTTGGTAAAAGAACAGATATACGAAATGCATTACGCAAAAGATTTGAGGTCAGAGAAAATGTAGAGCCTAACATTTTATTTGACTTAGTAGAAAAGACCTATCAACGTCAAAGAAAGAATAATTTAGTAAGTATCTATGGAAGAAATTATTATACAAAATTGCGAGAACATAATTGTGGAAGAAATTTTGTTGTTTTTAATTCCTTAGGGGAACCACTTGGAGGAATATATATTGTTTGGGATAGAAATAAAAGTTATTATTTGACTGGTGGTTATGATCATAACAAGAATGAACCCTCGGCGGTTGCATTCGCACTTTGGCATGCTATAAGGTTTTCGAAAGAAAAATTAGGTTTGCGTTATTTCGATTTTGAAGGATCTCAGGCACCTAACTTAGAGACTTTCTTTCGACGGTTTGGAGGGACTCAAGTTCCATATTACAGAGTAAGCTGGAGCACAAGACCTATCCGGATTGCTCGAGAACTTAAGAAGATTACATCAATAATATTTTCTACGTAAAATATTTAATATAGATAGCCATTGCCACAGAATATTTTTTAGTACTGTAAAATTTTAAAGATGATTATGAGTAAGTCCATTCTCGTAGATGAAATTCGATACAAAAGTAATAGTATTGAACGATTATTTGTTCCTTTTTTTCTTATCAGTTTAACAATACCATTATCACAAACAATTTTTATGCCTTGGTTAAGGATTTATTTTTTTGATTTATTTTTGTTTCCTATTCTTTTACTGTGGTATATGCGAATAACGGCATCTGGAATATGGAAAATCAATCTCAGGGCTGTCGATGTTTTATTGCTTTGTTTGCTTCTATGGTTTTTCGTATGTGATTTAATTGCTCCAAGGCATGATATCACTTTTGAACGGTGGTTGCTTTGGTTGAGAGGGGTATTCATTTATTTTTATTTTTCTCGTAATTTTTTTAGATGCATTAGTATAAATATGTTTATAAAGGTTCTTGCTTTTATAGTAGTATGTGAGTCTATAATTTGTATAATCCAGATGATTACTCAGAGTAATTTTGGTTCTATAAATCAATATTTTGGAAAATCTAATCAGATTGTTTCGAGCTTTGTATATAACAAAGAAATGATTTCGAGAGATTTATATAACAAATATAGATATGTACGTGTACATGGCACTTTTTTTCATACTGGCATAATAGCAGAATGGATGGTTTTAATTTCACCTATGCTTTTATCATGGTATTTAAAATCCACTACAAATAAAAAGAATATATTTTACTTAATCGTGTGGCTCATGGGCATTATAAGTGCTATATTTACTTTTTCTCGTACGGAATGGTCTTCAATTGGGATAGGTGTTATTTTAGTATTGCTATGGTGGCGTAAATTGAAAGTGCATAAATTTATTTTTTATGGGAAGCTCGATAAAAAATTAATTTCAATAGGATGTATTGCATTATGCGCTATTTTGTTTATTATTATAATATTTTGGTATGCTAATATTTTGGACATTTATTTATTCCGTGCTTTAGATTTTAATGATCGTTTTTTAAAAAAATTTAGTCAAATTAATGCTTCTTGGCAGATTATGCTTTGGTATCCTATTTTTGGTGTTGGTCAGGGAAATTTTGGTTTATATTTACATGATACTACTTTTGATTATTTTTATCGTGGGCATGGTGTAGTACATAATATTTTATTTTTGATAGGAGCAGAGTCGGGTTTTATAGGTGTAGTGCTTTTTATATGGCTATTAATAATAGCGGTGTGGAAAAATCTCAAATATATTAGGATTTCTCCGGTAACAGAATTTGATATTATAAAAGGGGCGGCGGTGATTGCAATAATCTGCATGACATGGAACATGCAATGGAGCGACGGCATAAAGCACCATTCTCTGTTACCAATTTATTTTGTTTTTCTTGGCATTGCTGTTTTAAATTATATACAATGGAGTACCAATGGGTAAGGAAAGAGCTATCGAGATTAGGATACCTAATAATTTGACTTTTGAAAAACAAATTTTATCAGAAATTTTTATAAGAATAGGATACCCTTTTGCTTTTGTCCAAAGTTTTACATCGATTCATGCTGCTAAAATTGCATATGCAGTAAATGATGATGTTGCGGATATATTTATTAAAAAAATGGACGACGATTGGAAAAATATATCTTTTCCATCAACAACAAAAATTGAAAACACATGGTTAGTATATCTTCCAGGAAAGAAGCCAACAACATTAATAAAAAAAAAGACATTAGATTTTGATATTGTCGGTATGGGATATTTTTTTCTTAGTGGGAAAGCTATGGAATTAGAAAAAAAAAATTTACATATATTTATTGAATTATGTAAATATCCTTTATTTGATATTGCGTGTGATAGTTTAAAAAAAATTATTATAACAAGTACTGATTATGCTCGATTGTATTCAAATACTCCATCGCTATGGCCAAATAATGCAAAACTTGCGGTAGTCATTTCACATGATATTGATCATATTGTTATGGGAGGGATATCAAAAGTACGTTATATTTTTTCCAATAATAGAAATAATTTTCAAAATATTAAAAAAAAGATAGTAAAAATAATGATGGAATTATATAATTATGGTCCTAAAAACTCCTATGCTAAGATTGACAGATGTATTGAGATAGAAAAGTGTGCAGATATTAGATCGACCTTTTTTGTATATGCAGGAGAACCAGCCTTTCCTTTTAATCCTTTGTACTTATTGGATGATATTATTTTATGGAAGAATAAAAGAGTCCATTTATTTAAGGTTTTGTATGGAATAGAAAAAGAGGGATGGGAGATTGGTTTGCATGGTAGTATTTGCGCATCTCAAGAGGAAAATTATTTACAAGATGAGTATAATAATATAGTTAGGAGATTGCCTAATATTAATCTTATGTCAATTAGGCATCATCGTTTATCATTTGATTATGAAAAAACGTGGGATTTACATAAAAAGAGAGGTTTTTTAATAGATTCTACGATCGGATGTAATCGTATTAATGGTTTTGCAGCGGGGACTGCTTTCCCTTTTACAGTACTTGATAATGATAATAATACAGATAAATTATTAGAAGTACCTGTTATTGTTCAGGATATTGTTGTCAATCGATATATAAGAAAACATTACAATAGTTGTGTGCCTCTTATTAAAGATATTTGCGAAGTGATTAATAATTCAGGTGGTGGTGTTTTAACACAAATTTGGCATATTGAACGTATGAGCGGACGTTCTGGTAATAAAATGTTAACTTGTTTTAAGGATGTACTTTCATATTTGGCAGGATTACATGTATGGTTTGCAACATTATCTCAGGTTCGTGAAGCATGGTTAGAAAAAAAGAAGGAATTAATAATTTCAAACGAGTGAATTTTATAACATTATAATATAAATATTGGAATGAAGGATAATTACAATAAAAAACTTAATATAATATATCTCCTTAGTACAGGAAGGAGTGGGTCTACTTTATTAAGTCTTTTACTTGACAATCATAGTTCTATTTTTAGCTTAGGAGAGGTTAAGAATCTTCCTGCATTCATAAGATTACATTGGAGATGTGGATGTGGAGTTGACATTAATAATTGTGAATTTTGGGAATCTATTTTAAAAATTTATCATGAGGATTTGTGCGCCTTTAGTTTATTATCCACAGAAGAAGGAAAGTTTAAAAGGATGTTACGATTTTTGTATCCAACAAATATATCATTGAAAGATAGGATCCGAATTAAGCTTGAATATGAAATTTATAATAGTATATTAAAAAAAACAAATACTAATTGGCTAGTTGATTCCTCAAAAGATTTTAATCGGCTTTTATATTTAATAAATTCTAAACTTTTTAATATAAAGGTGATATTTTTGGCTAGAGATGGTCGTGGATTTGTTAATTCAATGAAAAAACCGTTGCATTTCCAAGCATTAGTCCGGAATAATCTTGATCCCATGCCTGTATGGAAATCATCTATAGTATGGAGCAAAAGGAATTTGATTAATCTTTGTATGGTTACACATATATTGAAAAAGAAAGATTGGATTATGGTGCGATATGAAGAATTAGCAGATAATCCATCGAAAGAGTTAAAAAGAATATGTTCGTTTATTGGAATTAAATATGAAGAATCTATGTTCGATTTTTCCAAAAATACCAATCATAATATTGGTGGCAATAGGATGCGATTTAAAAAGAATCAAGAAATTAAATTAGATGAAGATTGGAAATGTAATTTAACAAAAAAAGAAAGAGTAATTTTTTCTTTTATTGGCGGATTTGTTAATAAAATCCTAATGAAAATCGAATGAATATAAATTAGGATATCATGAAGAATATAAAGGAAGAAAAAAAAGAAATAATTTATATTTGTAATACCATTTTGGGAGATGCTAATAGAACTCATCTAAACAGAGTTTTGTTTTTATGTAAGAATTATACTGTTCATATTTTTGCAAGGAAAAGAATATGCAGCGTTGCCTATAAAAAAGCTTCTTCTGTCTATGTATTACCTTCCTATCTTCTCAAATGGTTATTCCCTTTTTGGGTAATAAAAAAAGTATATTTCAATCTTAAGACATATAATAATAAAATAATTTATTCAACATATGAACCCATTACCTTAATAACTGCTTATTGGGTTCACATGTTAGGAATGAAGTGGGTTGCTGATATATACGATGATCCAAAAAAAATTATTATATTATTGCAACAATCAAAAAATATATTCTCCTATATAAAGTTGTGTCTAAGGTGGATTGAATATGGTTATGCTAAAATATTACTTAAAAAAGCTGACCTTGTAGTTACATTAATTAAAACAGAAGTTGAGCAAAATTATTTTGTCCGGAAAGATAAAATATTACATATTACAAATGGAGTTAATTTGAGTGTTAAATTCCCAAAGTCAGTTATAAAAGAGGAAAGCCCATTTACTATAATTTATGTTGGAACGGTTGAGACGATGCGCTTAAGAAATGTTCCTGACATTTTATATAGTTTATATAAGAAAATAGGATTTTTCAAATTTATATGCATTGGATATCAAACTAATAATGGCTATAAATGGTTAAATAATAAAGTGCAAGCAAAATGCGCCGAAATTGCATTAGAAATAAAAGGTGTTTTGCCATATGAAGAGGTCTTACAGAATATTGCACAAGCACATGTTTGTATATGTCCTTATCCTAATATTGGAGATTTAAATCCTGCATATCCTATTAAGATATTCGACTATATGGCTATGGGTAAACCTATTGTAGCAACACGACTTAGGGGAATAAAAGAAATACTTCAGGATGGGGTGGATGGTTTTCTTGTGGCACCAAATAGTAGTGAAGAAATGGCTCAATCATTAGCAATGCTTAAAGAGAATCCAAAATTATGTGAAAAACTTTCGCTAGCAGCAAAAAGAAAAGTGAGGCAATATGATTGGGATATTATTCATGCGAAAGTTTTACCTGCTTTGAACAATATTATATTAAAATAATGAATTAATAATGGGATTAGAATATATGAAAAATGAAATGAAAAATAAAAAAAAAGAAATCGAAAAGATAATAGAAGATATCAAGACGGTTTTTCCTTTTAAGGGTTATATTGAAAAAGCAAGTGATTTTGGCAAAGAAATCGCCTTAATTATTAGAAATTATTTATCACAAAATGCAAAAATTCTTGATTTTGGGTGTGGGCCGTGTGATAAAACCGCACTGTTTAGGAGGATGGGATATAAGTGCTATGCATGCGATGATCTTAATGATGGTTGGCATGAGGAAGGTAATAATAGAGAGATTATAAAGGAGTTTGCCAAAAGAGAGGGGATATCATTTTTTCATATTAGGAATAATGAGATCCCTTTTGATAATGAATATTTTGATGGTATATTGATACTTGACGTCATAGAACATTTACATTATTCACCTCATAAGCTTCTTACTCATTTAATTTCAAAATTACGATCGGAAGGCTATTTGTTTATTGGAGTTCCGAATGCTGTGAATTTACGAAAACGTATTTCAGTTTTATTTGGTAGAACTAATTATGTTTCTTTAGAGAAGTTTTATTTTAGTAAAGAACCATGGAGAGGACATGTTAGAGAATACACATTACAAGAGATGATAAAGGTTTTACGATTTCACGGCATGAAAGTAGTTTATGTGGGAGGTCCCAATATATTTATGCGCCATAAAATAAAAAATACATATTTACAAGCAATATATTCTTTCGTCACTAGAATTTTTCCGGGTTTAAGTGAAGCTATACTGGTTGTAGGACAAAAAACCTAAAAATTGTTTTCTTAACAGTAAATTACAGGGAATATATGGGTAGAAAGTTATTATATATATATCAAGGTTTTTAAATGAAGATTGTAATAAATATTGCTTCACTTAATGGAGGTGCACTTATACGTGAACAAAACATTTTATGTGCTCTAAGTGACATTGATCATGAGAATGAATACATTATACTATGCCATAAATATCAAGTCTCAAAAATATCTTTCATTTTTGGATCTAATTTCCATTTATATCCTGTCAAAATGCTTCCTGGGTTTTGGGGGCGTTTCCTTTGGGAAAATATTAATCTTCCACTAATTGTAAAAAATATCTATCCTGATGTTTTACTTTTCCCTTTGCATATGACAAATTTTTATGATGTCTGTAAAAAAGTTATCGTAATTCGAAATGCTGCACCTTTTTATGATAATATTATTCAAAATAGTAACTTATATCAAAGATTTCGTTTGTTAACTATTCGACTAGGTACATGGATTTCGATCAGACGTGCTAATTATGTTATTTTTATTTCCGAGACAACTAGAACTCGAGTATATGAAAAGCTAAGATTAAATAATATTGCTTCCAAGGTAGTAAAACATGGGTTGCCTCGGGGCTTTAGTCCAAAGTCAAGTGAAGAATCTGCTCCTGTCCTAAAAAGATATGGTATTAAAAAGCCATATTTACTTTCGGTGGGATTAATTGCCCGGTATAAGAATTTACGAGAATTAATCGAAGCATATATTTTAGCTCAGGATACAACAAGACAAATACCACCACTCTATATCGTAGGATTTGTATATGAAGAGGATTATTTTGAGGATATACAAAAGATCATTTGTAAAAAGGGGATAAATGAAAAAGTACATTTTATAGGAACGGTAGTACATGAAGATCTACCATATTTGTATAGTAATTGTGAATTATTTATTTTTACGTCAGCATGTGAAAACAGTCCTTTGGTACTTATTGAAGCGATGGCTTGTGGTGCTGCTATTCTTACGTCGAATCAATCATTTGCAAAGGAAATGTGTGGAGATGTTCCTATTTATTTTAATCCATTTTATCCCCGAGATATTGCAAGGACAATAATGTTGGGGTTGAGTGATAAAAAGATACGCGAAACACTCAGTAAAAAGGCAGTAGCTCGTGCATCATATTTTTCATGGATAAAAGCAGCGAAAGAAATGAAAGAAGTTTTTGAATCTGTTGTTCATTCAGGATAGGCATCATATTAAATAGTATTTAAAATTTTTAGAAAAGGAGTATTGTTGATGTCGATAAAGCATATATTTCTTTATGTTCTAGATTCTCTACGCGCTGATCATCTCAGTTGTTATGGTTATAAAAAAAATACAACTCCAAATATTGATAACCTTGCTGCTGATGGTGTTATGTTTAAGAATTCTTTCACACCTTCAACATGGACTCGTCCAGTTGCAGCTTCACTGCTTACGGGTTTATATCCTGAAGTAATTAAGTTACAGACAAGATTTGATATGTTTCCGTCATTTGTAAATAGTTTGCCTGAAATACTTCAAAAAGAGGGGTTTAAAACAAGTGCGTTTACAGCAATGGGAAATGTTTCTTCGGAAACAGGATTTGATAAAGGGTTTGATAATTTTATTAATTTATATAATGAACCATCGATTTGTGCCTTGCGAGATAAATCTAATGCGTTAAGTTATAAAAATAAAAGAGAAGTTACTATGCCCACTGCTGAAGATATAAATAGGTTTATATTTCCTTGGCTTGAAGATTATGTGGCGTGCAATTCATTCTCTTTTATTTGGGCAATTGATACACATTCACCTTTTATTTTGCCAAATAATGATGACAAAAAAAGGCCTAGCGTAAAAAGGGGAGAGGGATATAAGTATTCTCAAAAAAATAAGGAACTAATTGTTGAACAATATGATAAGGTTATTTCATATGCTGATGATTGTATTGGACTTTTAGTGCAAAAGCTTAAAAATTTAAAGATCTATGAAGATTCGATGATTATTATAACAAGTGATCATGGTGAAGCATTTAATGAGCATGGTTTTTTTTCTCATGGTAATATTCCGTATGATGAGTTAATCAATGTCCCACTTATCATTAAATTTCCTGATTATATTCGGATAAGGCGAGGGGAAAATATCAGTGAGTTAGTTCAGCTGATTGATTTATTTTCAACCATATTAAGTGTTGCCGATATTAAATATAACACAAAATATATTCAATCAAAAGATTTATTATTACTTATCGAGGGTAAGGTGAAAGCATTGCATAGGTATGTGTATTCGGAAACGCAATCCTTGCCTTTCCTTAAGAAACATTTTTCGGTTCGAAGCCAGTATTGGAAGTATATGTATTCTAAATCTCCAAAATGGACATTTAAAAATTTTTTCCTACTAATGCAGTATATTATCCAACACCGTCTATGGAGTAAGTTTTTAGTAAATCCGTTTTTTTTATTAAATCGTCATATTTCTTGTCGTTCAGAACAGTTGTATTTTTTAAAAAGGGACAAAAAAGAAATAAATAATATAGTCAATCATGAAAAAGATATTGCAATGCAGTTTCGTAACCAGCTAAGTATATGGCGTGAGGCAAATAAAAACCTTTCTAAGGATTTAAATATTCAACAGATTCAATTGGACGAAAGCAAAACATTACAAAATCATCTAGAAAGCTTAGGATATTTATAATTTATCTTTCAATGTGTACCTAGTGTTCAATTTTGTTGAACTAAAAGTGAGAATCTATTTGATATAATTTTAGTAAATATATATTCTTAATATGAAAGAAAATAAAAAAATTATGCTTTATATGATGCATTGGTATCCGTTTGAAGGGGCACGTCAGCCTATATATGCAACAGTCTTACGATACTTAAAACAGAAAGGTTATTCAATTACTATACTTACTTCGATTCCCTATTTTTTAAACAGCAGGGAAGAAAGGTGGGAAAATTATAAGGGCAAGTTTTTCATAAAAGAAAAATGGGAGGATATAGAAGTGCTCAGGTCTTTTGTATGTTCCCCACTGATATTTAGACATTTCAAAGTTTTTATAAGAATAATTAATAGCATATCCTTTTCATTTACTACTTTTTTTGCAAGTTTATTTACAAAAAAACAGGATATTGTTCTAACATTATCATATCCACCGATTTTGATTGGAATAACATCACTTATAATCAGTAGGATAAAAAGATGTCAGTTTGTTTATTGTATAGAAGATATATACCCAGATATATTGATCGATTTGAATATTATCAAGAATAATTGGTTTCATAAAATTTTAAAAAAAGTGGAACGAATTACATATCAGAAGGCAAAAAAAGTATGTGTATTATCAGAACAGATGAAAATTAATCTTGTGAATAAGGGAATTCCTGATGAAAAAATTAAGGTTATACCACATTTTGTTGATACAGATAAAATTATGCCCCAGTCAAAAGACAATCCCTTTTCAAAAGAATACAATTTGGAAAAAATATTTATTGTCTTACTGCCGGGAAGTCTCAGCTACCGGTATAATATTGATTTGATAATAAAAGCTGCTGAGATATTATCCGACATGGATAGCATTAGATTTATTTTTATAAATAGAGGAGAGCTTAAAGATGTGTTTAGAAAAAAGGTGGATAATTTAGGATTAAATAATGTTATATTTATACCTTTTCAGCCTGAAGATAGGTTTATACAGGTACTTGCTTCATCTGATGTTTGTATTGTATCGCTGGATAATAACTTTAGTTCATATTCTGTTCCGTCTAAAATTTATACAATTATGTCAAGCGCTCGACCAATTATTGCTATGGTTGATGAACAGAGTGAGATTGCGCGAATAGTCAAATTATCAGAATGTGGAATTGTTTTATCAGACAGTCAGCCTGAATTATTAGCGGAAGCAATTAAAACATTCATGACAAATAAAGAAAAATGTACTATTATGGGACAAAAAGGAAGAGAATATGTTGAAAAATATTATAACAAGTATGATATTTGTAAAAAATATGAAGAGGTATTATTGAATGCAATTACTTTTTAAAAGTATAAAAAATAAAAAAAAGATAGCTGTTTTCCTTATGGATTTACCATATATTTTGCTTTCGAGTTTTCTTGCTCACTTTATCTTTTTAAGCATAAAAGGATATGAACTTGAAAATTGGATATCAGATTATAGATTTATAAATTTTACTTTGATATTATTTATACTATATGCTTTAACGCTATATGTTTTTCAATTATACGATATTTCGAGAAGATTTCGAAAGGTATATACGCTTTCAATAATTATCACTGTAAGTTGTCTTTCGTGTCTTATTTTCTTAATATTAAGTAGAATATTTAATATGTATTTTTTCAGTAAATACATACTTTTATTATTTTTTGTAATTGTTACAGTATTTCTTTTTCTTCATCGTTTAGTCATATTGCAATATATGATTTTCTCAAAACAAAAGAAAAGCAATCTTTTATTTATTGGAACCGATGTTCTGACAAAAGATATTATTTCTAGGACTAAAAACTCAGAATATGAAATAATTGGTATTCTTTCAAATGAAGAATCTGACATTGGTAAAGTAAGCAATGGTTTAAAAGTTGTAAGCACAGGAAAAAATTTAGGCAATTTGATTATATCTAAGAAAATTCAGACATTAGTTCTTTCATTAGACAGTCCTATTTATTTGGATACTATAAAAAAGGTGTATAAATATAAATTTAAAGGTATCGATATTTTTAGAAGTGATTATTTCTATGAAATTCTTACAAGAAAATTCCCAATAGAGCAATATGTTAAGAATAAAGAAATTCCATTCCCCAATATAGATACTTTTACAAGTATTATATTTAAAAATACAAAAAAACTTATAGATTTATGGGGAGCATTTATTGGACTTATAATTACGTTTCCTTTATTTTTAATTATTGCTATTTTGATTAAATGTACTTCTAAGGGGCCTATATTTTACACACAGGAAAGAGTTGGATTTCAGGAAGTCCCTTTTCAACTTATCAAATTTAGAACAATGATTGATAAAGCAGAAGAAGAAAATGGACCTCAATGGGCTAAAAAAGATGATAAACGTGTAACTGTAATAGGACGGTTTTTGAGAAAAACAAGATTAGATGAGCTTCCTCAATTGATTAATGTGCTCAAAGGGGAGTTGAGTTTCATTGGTCCGCGCCCAATACGCAGACATTTTGCAGACCTCATTGAGAATGATATACCTTTTTATTCGATTCGGTTTTCGATAAAGCCTGGTATAACCGGATGGGCACAGGTTAATTATCATTATGGAGGAAGTGTTGAGGGTCATATAGAAAAGTTTCAATATGATTTATACTATCTTGAACATGCTTCTTTATTTTTGGATTTTTTTATTATTTTAAAAACATGCCAAACCCTTGTTCGAAGGCCTGCTTATTAGTCTTTATATTTTGGTGTATATAATCGAAAAAATCAATTACCCGCTGGAATAAAAAATGAAGGTTTTACTTTGTTATTTACCCGAAAAATTTGGAAGAGGACGTATTTTACATGCATTACCTCCTTTGGGAGTATTATACGTTGGAACTTATTTAAAAAATCAAGGGATTGAGGTTAAAGTTCTTGACGCTCATGTAAAAGGATGGTCGCTAAAAAAGACCGTTGAGTTTATTTCTGTATTTAAACCAGATATACTAGGCATTTCTGCTTTGACACCACATATTTTTAGTGTTGTACAATTAGTTAATGAAATAAGAAATACAACAAAAATAAAAATATGTTTAGGAGGGCCACACGCAACTGCTGTTAAAGAAGAAATATTTGATTATGCTGATGTTGACTTTATAATTAATGGAGAAGGTGAAAGAAATTTTTCTCAACTATGTAGTCAATTACTGATATCACAAAATTATGATGATATAAAAGGCTTAATTTATAAAAGAAATGGTGACATTATTACTAATGAAGGTATAGAAAAGATAAATGATATCAATGATTTACCATTTCCGGACCTAGATCTTATTGATTATCAGGATTATCGGATAGTAGATGGTGCGGGAAGATATGTTACGAGTATTATTGCTTCACGAGGATGTCCATATAATTGTCTTTTTTGTGAAGTACCATTAAGTCAAGGACGAACTTTAAGGTTAAGAGACCCAGAAAATATTTGTGAAGAAATTAAGTTAAAAAATGATAAATATCATATAAAAGACTTTGTTTTTAAAGATAGTACTTTTACCATAAATAAAAAATGGATTTACACCTTAATGGACCATTTTTTAACAAAAGGCCTTAAGATAAAATGGACTTGCAATACCCGGGTAGACTGTATTGACTTAGATATGCTTAAAATGATGAAAAAAGCAGGTTGTCGAAAAATATCCCTGGGCGTTGAATCGGGCAACCAAACCGTTTTGAATAATATAAGGAAAAATATATCAATAGAACAAATTGAAGAAGGTGCTAATTTAATAAGTTTGGCTGGTATTGATGCACATGCTTTCTTTATGATTGGAAATCCAGGAGAGAATAAATATACTGTAAGAGAGACTATAGAATTAGCCAAAAGGATAAAGGTGACATCGTCTGTTTTTGCTGTTACAATTGCATATCCTGGAACACCATTATATTTATGGGCTATTAAAAATCATAAATTAAAAAGTAATAGATGGTATCTTAATTTTTCAGATAAAATATTTTTCCAAAATCCTGAGCAGGTTTCCGGAGGTCAATTACTTCTTGATGATTTATCTCCTGAAGAACAATTACAGCTAATGAAAAGGGCTTATAGGGAGTATTACTTCAGGCCGAAATGGATTTTAGGTCTTATTATCCAAAGAAAGTTTATGTTTATGCTTAATGTTATAAGATTATTTCCGCGTTTAATATTCGTTTTTTTTAGTCGAAGAAAAACAAAAGGTAATAAAGTAATTAACAAATAGATGATATGGTGTATATTTGAAGCTAATAATACCATTTTTTGATAAAATTATTGAAATATCAATATACTGCTTAGTATTTGTACTTCCTTTCTCAAAAGCGGGCGTGGAGATATGTGCTACCGTTGCGATTGTTGCTTGGATATTCGAGAGGGGATTAAGGATTAAAGAATTAAGGGGTAAGGGTAAGGATACCAAAGTAAAGGGTTCATTTTTTCCCGCATCCAGGTTTAATAATCTTATAGGTATGCTTTTTCTCATTTCATTACTTTCCATGATATTTTCCGTCAATATTAATTTGAGTTTAGAGGGAGTGTTCTTAAAGTTAGCGGAATATCTTTTATTGTTTTTTATTTGCTTTGATATTTTTTCACAAAAAGAGTCCTCCGGTAAGAGGATGAATATTTTTATTATTGTTCTTTTGGCTTGTGTATTTTTGATTTTTTCTGATTCTATTTTCCAATGGATAACGGGCAAGGATTTTTTAAGAGGGTTTACAGGAGGGGCAAGGCTAAGGGCTTCTTTTTCTTCAGCCAATAATTTATCCGCATGGCTTATTGTTATTATTCCCATATTGTGGGCAGTGGTTTTCACCCCGTTAGAAAAAATATTTGTAGGAAGTAAAAACTTTAAAGATAATAAAAAGAATTTTCAGCATAATAGGGTACTTACAGACTCAGCAAATAACTTTGGAAAACCTGGTTCTCTAACGGGGTTTGCCGGTGATAAAAAAGATAAATTTACCAGAATTATAAAAATTTTATCACTCTTATTATCATTTGTAGGTATTGTATTATTAGGTATGACATTTAGCCGTGGAGCATGGGTGGGATTTTTTATTGGCTCATGTTTTATTTCCATTTTTTATCTAATCAGCAAAGAAAAATCCATAAGAAAATTTTCTGCATTTGTAGGTGTTTGTTTGATAGTATTATTTATCGGAGGTATTTTCGTTTTTAAGCCCGTACAGAAAAGGTTGCTTACATTACGGGAAGGGTTTGAAGAGGCGGGTTATAAAAAGTATGTGTGGCAGGAGGCGATTGCTATTATTGAGGACTTTCCTATATTAGGCATTGGGCCTAACTCCTATGCTTTTGTAGGCCCTCATTATAAACTACTTGAGAATACGGGGCATTATCCGCATAATTCTTATTTGCACATGGCTGCTGAGGCCGGGCTTTTAGGTTTAGGAGCATTTTTGTGGATTATAGCAAGATTTTTTTATTTAGGTGTTAAAAGAATAAAAGAAAAAGGAGATGTCTTACTTTTAGGAATTATGGCAGGTATATGCGCATTTTTAGTGCATAGTTTTTTTAACCCTAACCTTTACGCCCTTCAGCTTGTAGTGCTCTTTTGGGTTATGATGGGGGTCGGTACAGCACGGATAGAGAAAGTAGATGGCTAGTTGAAGCTCATAGCTGAAAGCTCAAAGCTCAAAGGAAGAGACGAGTTCGAAGCTTATAGCTCAAGGCTCAAAGGGTAAACTGAAAATCCAAAATCTCATTTGACTTTTTTCTTTCAGCTTTGAACCCCGCCTGCCGATGAAGGTTCGGGAAATGTCTACGGCGGGCAGGTTTGAGCTTTCTTATCCTTTCAGCCTTGAGCTTTGAGCCTTCAGCTTGAACGGATGCCCTGTTAAGCCTTGTAAATAAACATATAAATGCTACACTAAAACATTATGAAACAAAGAAGTAAAAAAACACTAATTGTCGGTGCGGGTGAGGCCGGAGTAATGGTGCTAAATGAACTCAGGAAGAGCTCCAAAATACAGTTTGAGGTCATAGGGTTTATCGATGACGATCCTCAAAAACAAAGGGCCTCTGTTCAAGGCGTCAAAGTATTAGGAGGCAGGGATACGATAAGTAAAAATGTTAAAGAACATAATATTGAGCAAATAATTATTTCAATTCCTTCCGCTGACGGCAGTACCATACGTGATATTGTATCCAAATGTAAAAAAACAGAGGCAGATATTAAAATTGTGCCTGGGCTCCAGCAAATCATAAGTGGAGAAGTTTCCCTTAAACAAATACGTGATGTGTATCCCGAAGATCTTTTAGGCCGCGAAGTGGTTCAAATTAATACAGGAGCTATAAAAGAGTTTATTAATAGTAAAGTAGTGCTTATTACCGGGGCCAGTGGCTCAATAGGATCAGAACTCTGCCGTCAAATTGCTTATTTCAATCCAAAACACTTAATCTTGCTCGATCATAATGAAAATGATTTGTATTTCCTGGAGCTGGAACTTGCAGCCCAATTTCCTGGTCTTTTATTTACCACAATAATAGGGGACATATGTGATGTTAGTCTTCTGGATAATACTTTTGATAATTATAAGCCCCAGATAGTATTTCATGCCGCTGCTTTTAAACATGTGCCGTTAATGGAAAAAAGTTCCTGCTCTGCGGTAAAAAATAACGTTCTTTCTACCAGAGACCTTATTTATATTGCCGAACATTATCAGGCAGAGAGTTTTGTTTTTATTTCATCAGATAAAGCTGTAAATCCCACAAGTATTATGGGAGCGACAAAGCGTATAGGAGAAATGATCCTGCAGGCAAAGGCAGGCCAGAGTAAAACAAAGTTTATGGCAGTACGGTTTGGTAATGTTCTTGGCTCCAAAGGCAGTGTCGTACCTCTTTTTAAAAAACAGATAGAAGAGGGCGGGCCCGTTACAGTAACACACCCGGAAGTCAGGCGGTACTTTATGAGTACAAAGGAGGCAGTCCAGTTAGTATTGCAAGCAAGCACCTTGGGTGCTGGCGGCGAGATATTTATTCTGGATATGGGCGAGCAGATTAAAATAATTGATCTTGCACGTGATTTGATAGCTCTATCAGGTTTTGAACCGGATAAAGACATACAGATAGAATTTATCGGACTTAGACCCGGTGAAAAATTGTATGAAGAGATGCTGCATAATATAGAGAAAGATAAAGCCACAAAACATGATAGGATTTATGTTTCACAGGCAAATGATTTTAACCCGCAGAAGTTACGCGAGCAGGTTAAGGAACTGGAACAGTTAGTCCATGTAATGGATAGTGAAAAACTTATCGAAAAAATCCGCACAATAGTCCCCCTATATAAGCCACAAGGTTAGCTTGGTTATAGCTCATAGGAAGAAGACACTAATTTACACTCCCATGTCAAGCTTTTTAGCTGCTCAGCTGCTAAGCTTCTTAGCTTCAAAAGCTAATCAGCTAAGCAGCTATGGAAGCTGAGAAGCTCTTTCATAATTCAGCCTTTAGCTTTCAGCTTTAACTTATTTTCACCAAAAATATCCATATTTGGCATATTTTATGCCCTTGCCCATAAAAATGTACACTGCACAACTAGTTCAACACTTCCAAATTAAGTAAATAAATGTAATTATTTAGCCGATTGAGTAAAAAAGTTAATAAAATTGTATTTGTTGC